>NZ_CAKJTM010000109.1:0-14102 GCF_917627345.1 Protofrankia sp. CiP3
AACGGGTCATGATCTTGTCGCTGAACGCAACCAAGCCGTGCAGGTGAGTGCCGGCTGTAGACGCGGTGACTGTGAGGTCACGGGAGCCGTACCCAGCGAACATGTTATCGATCATCTGATGGTCGTGTCCGATGAACGAGCCACGCCCGCCGGTCATGAGTTCGCCTGCCGGGACCAGGCCAAGACTGGAGTGGTCCCACTCTCGTAGACAGCGGCCTGAAGTTCCCTGCCTGAGAGGAAGGATCGTCATGGGGGTAGCTCCCCGGAAGTACACCCAAGAGTACAAGGACAAAACGGTATAATTGGTACTCGACTAGGACCGATCATTGGTCGAGATCGCGAAGAGCCTGGGCATCAACGAGTCAACGCTGGGGAACTGGGTGACGAAAGCAAAGAACGCCAGCGCGGCGACAGTGGCGTCCCGGTCGGCCAGCAGGAGCACGAACTCCTGGTACGTCGGCCTGCCGGTGGACTCCACATCCTGAACCTAGCGATCAGCACACACCACGAGGCGACCGCGGTCGCGATCATTGCCCACGGGACGGCGAACGCCCGACCACCCCGGACGAACGGCTACCCGCACCGGATGAGACGCCGCCGCCGGGACGCTCCTCCTCAAGATTCCGTCCCCAGCTGTGTCGCTCAGCAAAGGTGGACGAAGGAGACGAAGCCACCACGCTCCCACCCGCCGCCGAATCCATCTGACACTACGCTCAGCAACCTGCCAACCCAGCTGAACAGCTACGGTGGCGGTTGTGTGCACGTGGCGCGTGCATGTACGTATCGCGTTGGTTGTCGTGGCTCGACGCGCTGGAGAAACTCGTCCTGTCGCTTTCATCGTGATGTCAGGGAATGAGAAGTGTGGTGATGCGCCGTGGGAACCGGTGTCTACGTTCTGTTCTTTCTTCTCGCGCTCAGCGTGGTATTCGCAGCGGCGAGCGTGTTCCTTCTGCTACTGCTTCGTTTTTTTGAGGAGCGGCGCGACATCGCTGACACTCAGCGGCTACAGGCGGCGCAGCGAAAGAGGGAGTCCCCGCGCGGCATTACTTGACCATGCGCAACCGGTTCCCGTGCCCGAGCATCGATGCATCCAGGTGGTCCCTCGCTAACCGTCGGTCCCCCGGATTGGCGGGCACGCCGGATATGGACAGAGCACGGGAGGCTCGTCATGATTGACAGCAGCGGGTCATATCGTCCTGAGTTCTGGGCCCGACCGGGACCGCAGGGGTCAAGGGGGGAGGGGTGCCGCGATGGCCGAACCTCACAAGCCAAGCTGCGCGCAGACCATCAGGCAGCGGGGTGTCGCGAGTGGCCGGTCGGACTGGCAGATCGCTCAGGCGATCCACAACCACTGCTCGGTGAGCATGCTGCGCGCACACCGGCTCGCCCGAGGCCTGACCTTGGAACAGGTCGTGGTGGAACTTCGCTCCCTTTGCAGGGCCGTCTGGGGGACCGAACCTCGGTTAGCCCATCAACGGATCTCCCAGTGGGAAAACGGGTCGGACATACCCAGCCCGCGGTACCTGGACGTGCTGTGCCGGCTGTACCGGACGCGTCCGGACCGGCTGGGCTTCGGCCACGACTACAGCGACGCCACGGCTGCGGACACGGCCGAGGCAGCCGCCGTGGCGTCGCCTCCGACCGCCACCTGGCTGCCGGGAGGACGTGGCAATGACGGCCAGGACAGTGAGGATGATGTGGAACGACGGCGGCTTCTGCGCCTACTGAGTGTCTACAGCGGGTCCGCCGTCTCGGCGCCGCTGCTCGAAGCCCTGCGGAAAACCCGGCTGCAAACAGACGTCCTGCTGGAAACACAATCGGTCAGCGCAGCCACCGTGGACAACTGGGAATCGATCGCAAACAACTACGGATATATCGCGCTTACATCCCCACCCTTCACGTTGCTCGCCCAGACGATGTGCCACCTCAACGAACTGCAGCGTACCCTGAGCCAGCGCCAGCCGCTGGATTTCCAGAAACGTCTCTATCGGGTTATGGCGCAACTCGCCGGCCTCATCGCCATCGCATCTAACAGCGTCGGCCAGGAGGGCCAGGAATGGTTTCACACCGCCCGCCTCGCGGCCGATGAGACCGGCGATCGTGCGCTACGCGCCTGGGTTCTGGCCTACGAGGCGATGTCCAACCTATGGTACGGCCGGCCGGTGATACGAGCGGTCGAATTGTCCCGGATGGCGCAGGCGATCGCTGGTACTACCCCAAGCGCTGCCGGTGCGCTCGCCGCCGCGATGGAAGCCCGCGCCCAGGCCCGACTCGGCCGCCGACAGGAAGCGCAGGCCGCTGTCCGCCGCTCCGACGGCATTTTCGATCGCCTCGGTTCCGAGGACACTACCCCCAACATCTTCGGACTCTCCGAACATCTTCTGCGCATGTGCCAGGAGAACGCGTTGATGTTCATCGGTGACACACCAGCGGCCTTGTCGGTACAGCAGCGCTCGTTCGAGATTCCCGGCGACGTGATCGACGTGGCGCTGGTCAAAATCGACCGGTCCATCTGCTACATCCGCAGCGGTGAACCCGAACACGGCTGCCGCCTTGCCGGCCAGGCACTGGACGAACTCCGCCCTGAATCACGGCGCGGCATACCACTCATGCGGGCACGCCAGGCAATCAGCATGATCCATAATAGTGATCGCTTTCTGAGTCCGGTGAAGGATCTCCACGAGATGCTGCGCGATCTGCAGGCGGCGCAGTCCCAGGCAACCGCCGACGGCCCGCCTTCCAACGCCCCCTGAGCGCACGCCGGCTGGAGGGTTTCCGCTTTCGTGGACAGTGACCTTCAGGCCCGCTGTCTACGAGAGTGGGACCACTTCACAGCCAGTCCGGTACCGTCATGACGGCGGCCGTTGCCCGGCCGGGGGAACCCGGGGTAGGGCAAAGCCTGCCCGACCGACGGAGAGGATCAACTCAACCCAGGACATGTGACGGCAGCCATGTACACCGCCGGCCGCGCGACCTACATCGACGGACATACATGGAAGATTTCATAATCCGCGGGTCAGTCCATCCTGTCGAGGTACCGACGGATGTAGCCAACCGTGTAGCCAAGCCGGCGGACGTTCCCGGACGTCGGCGGAACCGGCGCTCAGGCCAACCCGACTGTACGGACGAGCACTGACGTCAGTGGACGAACCGGACCGACTGTGCACGACAGAGATCGGCAAAGCAGGCGGGAAGCGTCCAAGATCTGCCCGCTATCCGCCCGTAAACAGCGAGAGACGGCCGGATCCGGTGAGACACCATGGGACTTGGTACGAGCCGTCGGACTGGCACGAGGCAGGTACATCGTCCCAGCTCAGGGCATGTTTGCGCTGGTCAGAGCGGAGGGCGTGGGATTCGAACCCACGAGGAGCGTTGCCACCCCTAGCGGTTTTCAAGACCCGTACGGGCCTGCGGTCTTGGGGCCGCTAACCAGGACGGTCCCGGTGTTCGTGCTTGTCCTGGTCACGGTGTCCCCATGGATTCCCCACGGTGTCGTGGTGCCGGCTGTGCGCGGGTCCGGGCCTGTATGGGCGAGGGTGGGTTACGGGGATGCGGCGGACGGCTGGGACCTGCGGCTGGCCCGGCGCCGCTGGACAGACAACGACCCCGCGGTAGGATTGCACGGTGTGGTGCGTTCCCACCTATGACATCAGCTCGGTGAAGCGGGACTGCGCACCGCGCTAGTGACAGCCGCCCGGATACTGGTCAACGATGACCACAGCAGCAAGGATCCGGCGTGGTGGGCACTGCCCGACGGGCCAGTCAGGGACTATCTGACCCGCAGGCTGGCCTACCACTTGGTCAGCGCTGGACGGACCAAGCTGGCCGCGGAGGTAACATGCGACCTGCGGTGGGCGGAGGCGTCCGTTCGGTGCCGATGCTCGCCGCGGTGGCGCGGCGGTACCTGGACACGCTGACCGGTCCCCGGCTCGAACCTGTCTGGCCGCTGCCCGCAGCGGTGGACAGCGCGCCCGTCTTCCGCACGTGCACTCTATGGGCTAGCAGTGTGATCTTTTGTTTGTCCGCCGTCCGTCTCCTTGGCGTCCAGAGGGCGCGATCTGACCGAATTCAGCTCGACCGGTCGCAGTGGGTGTGGACCATCGACGTGAGCCCGTCATCATGATCGAAAATGGCATCGATCGGAACATCGAAATCCCATGTGCGGAAGACGGGAGCGCGCAGCTGCGGGCGCTGTCCGGCCACACCCGCGGGGTGAACGCGGTGACGTTCTCCCCCGACGGCACCCAGCTCGCCAGCGGCAGCGACGACGGGACGGTGCGGCTGTGGGACACCACCACCAGACAGCAGACGACACACCTGTCCGGCCACGCCCGCGGGGTGAACGCGGTGGCGTTCTCCCCCGACGGCACCCACCTCGCCAGCGGCAGCGACGATGAGACGATGCGGCTTGGGACACCACCACCCCCGCACCCGCGCTCCGGCTCGACAGCGCCGTACACGCGTGCGCTTGGAGCGTGGACCTGCTCGGCTGTGGCGGCCTGCCGCCCTTAACGGTACCGCGTGTAACCAACTGTCCCAAGCAGCGGGACAATGAGAGGATGGCACTACTGGAGTGCCCGTACCCATGTAGTGGCCCGTGGATGGTCTGCGACATCTAAATGATCAGCGAGTGAGACACTGCCCCTGGTCGGACACCTGCGTTGACCTGCGGCGGAAGGGTGAAGCGGGCGACGGGAATCGAACCCGCGTTGCAAGCTTGGGAAACCTGTGCGGCTGCCGCGGTTGACCTGGGCCGGAACCCTCCTGTCCAGGTCAGCGGCAGTCCGGTTCTCACCGTCGTTCCCCGCTCCGACCCGATGCTCACCCAGGGCTGCGCGAAGGTAGCACTCCGGGTTGATCAAACTACACGTTCGGCCACGGTCAGGCACCCCTGACAATCCAAAAATCCCTGAAGCACAAGCACTGTGGGCGTCAGCGGTAGTCCGACAGCGGGCCCCTCGTGGTTACTTTGAGCCACCACTCGTTACCGATTGCGATCTTCGCGCAGCCCTGATGCTCACCCCTGCTACGGGCACGCGGCGGGCACGGTCGATGCCGGTTGATTGGCCGGTTTCTGATGCTTTAGGCGACAGTGGCATTCTGTGTGGGTGACCGATGGAAGCAGCGAGGTTACCGACCCAGACTTTTTTGTGTCATACACCGGGGCGGATCGGGAGTGGGCGGAGTGGATTGCCTGGACGTTGGAGGCCGCCAGCTACCGGGTAGTGATCCAGGCATGGGATTTCACTGCGGGGACGCACCTTGTGGAGAAGCTGCACCGGGCGACCGAGCAGGCGCCCCGGACGGTGGTGGTGCTCTCGGCGGCCTATCTGACCTCGGTGTCCGCAGCACCGGAGTGGCAGGCGGCATGGGCGGCGGACCCGTCGGGGCGAACGCGCAAGCTGTTGGTGTTCCGGGTGGAGGAATGCGACCGTCCGGGCTTGCTGGGCCAGCTTGTCTCGGTGGATCTGTTTGGGATCACCCAGGATGCGGCGCGGCACATGGTGGTCGCCGCCGCTGCGGGTGAGCGGGGGAAACCCGCCACGGAACCAGGGTTCCCCGGTGGTCTGGGCAGTGCGGGGGCGACGGTGGGCGGTCCGGTGTTCCCACCGGATCTGCCGCCGGTGCGGAATGCGCCGCCGCTGGCGCAGCGTGCCATCCGTGAGTCGCTCAGCGCAACGATGGCAGATCAGATCGCGGTGGCGGTACGCCGCCGCTGGGAAGCGGAGGTGGAATTACGGCGAGTCAACGACCCGTACACGATCCCGGTACGCTGGGAGGCGGCCGAGGAAGCCTTGGTCACGGACTGGGCAGTGCTGCAACAGGCGGCCTGTTCGGCAGGTTGGCCGGAGCCGGACCGGGCGTGGTGGGCACCGGGACCGGCGGCGTTAGCCGGCGGCGGGGACCACATCGCCGGACTGCTCGCTCGGGTGCCGACCGGCCGGCTGCTGGTGCTCGGCGAACCGGGAGCGGGCAAGACCATTCTGATCGTCCGGCTGGTGCTGGACCTGCTGGCCTGCCGCGCCCCGGGTGGGCCGGTGCCGGTGCTGGTGCCGCTGGCGTCCTGGGACCCGACCCGAGAGCATCTGTGGGACTGGTTGGAACGCCGGCTGTGCCTGGACCACCCGGCGCTGCGAGTGCGGGTGACCAGGACTCGGCGGGGGGTGAGCTGGGCGCGGGCGCTGTGGGACGCTGGCCTGCTCCTGCCGGTGCTCGACGGCTTGGACGAGATCACTGAAGCGGCCCACGGCCGTGCGCTCGCCGAGTTGAACGAGGCGCTGCGGCCCGGGGTCGGGCTGGTGCTCACGGCCCGCACCGGCCCGTACCGGGCGGCGGTCAGTCCGGATGACGGGGTGCCCGGGATGCAGCTGTCCAGCGCCGCCGGTATCCAGCTGTGTCCGCTGGATGCCGGTGTGGTCGCCGACTACCTGCGAGCCTCGGCGGGCGGGCCAGCCGGGCGGGCCCGGTGGGGTCGGGTGCTGGATGTCCTGACCGATCCGGCACACCCGGTGGGGCAGGCGCTGACCACCCCGCTGATGACCACCCTGGCACGGACGATCTACACTCCGCGGCCCGGCGAGCCAGTCACCGCTCTGCCCAGCCCTGATGATCTCCTTGGCCCCGGGCTCGCGAGCCGGCAGGCGGTCGAGCGGCACCTGTTCGACGGGTTCCTCCCGGCGGCCTACCGGCCCCATCCCGACCCGGCGTTGCGCTGCCCGTGGAAGCCGGCCGATGCGCAGCGCTGGCTGGTCTTCCTCGCCGGCCACCTCGAACACCGCCTGGGTGGCACCACCGACCTGGCCTGGTGGCAGCTGCGCACCGCCGCTCCCCGCACCTTCACCGGGCTCGTCGCTGGGGCAGGGAGCGGGGCAGCGGCTGCGCTTCTCAGCGGGTGCCTGCTCGGGCCTCTGACCGGGCTCCTGACTGGACTCCTGGGCGGGCTCGCGTTCGGCATCCCGGCCGGGTTCGTGGAGGGACCGGACCGGCCTGCCCAGGGACTGCGCTGGTCACTCACCCGGGGCGGGCTCGCGGCCACGTTCCTGGTCGCGCTCGTGTTCGGGCTCGCGATCGGGCTCGCGGGCGGGCCCACAGTCGGGCTCACCGCGGGGCTCACAGTCGCTCTCATGTTCGCACTCACGGTCGGGCTCAGACCTCGGCCGGGGGAGCCGACAGAGGCCACCAACCCGCACAGCATTCTCGGCCAGGACCGCAGCACCTTCCGTAACGTCCTGCTTGCGTTCGTTCTCACGAGCGGACTCACGGGCGGACTCCTGGGCGGGCTCGCAGCCGGGCTCACGATCGGGCTCACGAACGGGCCCGCAGGCGGGCTCACGAACGGGCTCATGGTAGGCCTCCTGTCCGGGCTTGCGATCGGGCTCACGAACGGGCTCGCGGCCGGGCTCGCGGTCGGACTCACGGTCGGGCTCACGATCACGCTCACGAATTGGCTCACGAATGGGCTAACAACCGGGCTCACGATCGGGTTTACGGTCACGACCGGACTCACGCTGGGGCTCGCGACCGGGCTCATGATCGGGCTCGTGGCCGGGCTCGTGGCCGGGCTCTCCCGGACCATGTGGGGATGGTTCGCTGCCGCCCGGTGGTGGCTGGCCCTGCGAGGTCGGCTGCCGTGGCGGTTGATGCGTTTCCTCACCGATGCGCACCAACAGCGGGGAACGCTGCGGCAAGCTGGCGCGGCCTACCAGTTCCGCCACGCGGAGCTCCAACGGCACCTCGCCGGGCGGCTGTGATCTGCTATCGCACCGTTCTCCGCAGCCTCCGCCTGCCGCCACCGCGCTGCTGTCCCAGCTCGTTCAGGTCGATCGGCGCTGCCCTCGTATGACCAAGCTTGACGTAAGGTCCCCGCCGCTGTCTGCGCGGCCACTACCAAAACCAGGCAGGCCACCTTCTGCAACACTTGACCGGAAAACAGGGTGGCTACGTCCCGGTATGTAACCATCAGTCCCCGTCGCCGCGCCGCCTGCCCACGGGGTTTTCACGCCGTCATGGCGTCCCCGCCGGGGTCAGAGTAACTAGCCCGAGTCCGGAGCCGTCACACCCACGAGTGCGGTGGCGGGCTAGCGACGCGCCCGGTGAGCACGGCCGGCAGGTCGCGCGCAGCCGGTCGCGGGGCGCGGCTCGCGCCGCAACTTGATCCTAAAACGGGCAATTCGGCAGTCTGCCGGGCTTATCCGCTGTGGTGCGAGTCGTTCGCCGCTGGTCGGATCAGATGATGCGGGGGTCGTCTTCGGTGACGTGTCCGCCGATGGCGGCGTAGCCGGGGGGTCCGGGTTCGGCGTGGATGATCGAACCTTGGCCGTGCCAGATGGTGAGGCGGCGTCCGAGTGCGGCGGCCAGGCGCATGGAGGCTGAGCCGGTGGCTTCGTCCTCGACGATGCCGAGTCGGGCGGCGAAGGTACGGGCTCGAATGGTGCCTGCGGTTTCGTTTTGCCACGCCCAGACCTGGGTCATCTCCTGGGCAGGATTGATCGGCCCGGTGAGGGCGTCGACCTGCTCGGCGTTGGCGAGACGTTCCTGCCACCACGGCGGGGTGATCGCGAGTGGGGCGCGGACCCATACCCCCTCCTGATCGGTCCAGGTTGCGGCCTCTCCGCCTGGCATTCGGAGAACGTCGGGGTGGGTTCCGGTGAGGCGTGCGATCATCCAGGCGGCGCCGACGGCGGGATGTCCCGCGAACGGAAGTTCCCGACGCGGGGTGTAGATCGTGATGAGGGCTTTGTCGGGGTCGTCGATGAACACGGTTTCGCTGTAGCCGAGAGCGGCGGCGATGGCCTGCCGGCGGTCACAGTCGGGGACGGTGACCGGGGCGTTCTCGATGATGCCGAGGGGGTTACCGTACCTACCGGCATGATCGGTGAATACCCGGAGGACTCGTACCGTGACCACGTGCCGCGCCTCCTTGCCGGCCGGATGCCTGCCCACACGATGCCTGCTGTGAGCGGTTCCTGTCTGCTGGATGCGCGGTTCGGCTGCGGTTGGTAAGCGCTCAGCCCAGGGGCTGCGGTGGCGGCGAACGGACCAGGGTTAGAAGGCGGCGATCTCGTGACGGAGATCAGCGGCGCTGCCGGCGTTGTGGTAACGCTGGGCGTTGAGCATGGAGACGATGCGGTCGAGGCGGCGGCGGTGCCAGGACACGCGGTTCTCCCGCGGGATAGTCAGTACCGGTTGCAGGGCGTCAACGACTCCGTCGATATTGCCGAGGAGAAGCCGGGCGGTCGCCAGGTAGATGTGAGCGAGGATCTCGTCGGTGAGGAAACGTTCCTCGGCCGGTCCGGTCTGGAACAGGTCGATGGCGGTGGTCGCGGCGTCTTCCGCGGCTGCCGCGTCAGCGCGGTCGGTGAACCAGATGAGGCTACTTGCGCCGTAGTAGTGGGTTTTCGCGCGGGTGAACGTGAACAGGCCGGTGTCGATGTCACCGGGGATGCCCGGGCTGTCGATGGCCTTGACCGCGGTGGTGAGTGCGGCGCGGGTACCGGTGCTGTCCCCGAAGTGGGCCAGGCACTGTGCTTCGCCGCTGGCCAGACGCGCGAGCCCCGCGCCGGTGGGGTGTAGCGCCATACCGGCGCGGATGTACTGGTGGGCGTCGGTGTAGCGGGTGGCGAAGCGGGCGATCAGGCTTTGGGTGCCACGGACCCAGATGGCAAGGCCGGTGTGCCCGGCCATGTCGGCGCACATCAGCGCGCTTCGGGCGTTGGTCATGGCCGCGCGGGGTTCGTCGAGGTCGAGGGCGGCGTAGGCGAGGATGCCGGAGAGCTGGCCGCCGATCAGGTAGAGGTCGCGCATCTGGGTGGGACGGCATCCCTGGTCCAGGGCGGCGAATACCTGGGTGCGCATGTGGTGGGCCTCGGTCAGCATGTCTTCGGGTGGCGTGGCGATCGCCTCGACCGCCAGGCGGGCGACGTCGTCGGCGAGCTGTTCGATCAGGAGGGGGTCCACGGTCGCGCCGCCGATGCGTCGCACGAACGCGGCGGACTCCCGGGCGGTCGCGGTGACCAGCTCGCCAGGGAGCATCTCGATACCGATAGCTGCTGGGAGGCCGAGCGACACCGTGCGGCGGGTGGGCTGTGCGGGTGTGTTCGCGGTGGATCCGTCAGATCTGACGGTGGTGGTCGTCCTGCTTTCCTGGTGGGCTTTCTCGTCGTCCAGGCCGAGGCGGGCGCGGGGGATGTTCAGGCCGTTCGCGAGCCGCTCGAAGACGGCCAGCGTTATCACTTGTCGTTTGCCGTTGCGGATCTCGCTGATATGCGACTGGGGCATGCCACACGCGGTAGCGATTTGCCCTTGGGTGGCACCGGTCCATTTCTGGAACGTCTTCAACACCGTGGCCATGTCGCGCTGGTCAAGGGCCTGGGTCATGTCCGGGCGGTCCCACAGGTCGGCGGGTGTGGCGGGTAGCTCGTGGTTGCGGGACGTCACGGCTGCCTTCCTGCCGGGATGGTTGGGCGCAATCGGTCTCATGCTGCGCACCATCCGCCAGTTTAACCACCGGATGTATACGGCTGGCGGCCTTTTCACCGTTCGTCCGGCTCGTAATCGTGGCCGGGAGCCGGTCTGGCCCATGCCGAGAAATGATCATTGTAGGGCTGGGTCGGTGTCCAACCAGCGGAGACGAAAGCGGGATGGGATGCGGTCAGCGACAGAGCCCACGACAAGCCCAGCGACCATCGGAGACGACGGCGAGCGGCTGCCGGTCCTTTACGGGGTGGTGCGTTTCGAGCCGGGGGGCGACCGGCGGGTCCGGGACACCACGATCACGTTTGATTCGCCTGCGTCGGCGGAGCTGTTCGCGGTGGAGAGCGGCTGGCATGACTATCAGGTGTGCCCGCTGTTCTTCTTCGTCGACACGGTCACGATGCCGGCGGCCGGGCGGGTGCTGCTGGGGGCGGCGTTGGCACGGTCGGTGCGGCGGGCCGGCGGCCGATGACCAGCGGGGCAGACACCCGGGTCATCGTCGACGGGGACACCTGTTCGATCACGATTCGGCCGGCGGATCGTCCGGTGGAGGTGCTGCGGGCCTGGGCGGCGTTACCGGATGGGGTGGGGTTCGCCGAGGCGTTCGGTGATGTGGATGTGACGCTGGTGTTCCGGCCGGCCGGTGAGCTGACGTCGTCGCGGGAGGCAGACGGCACGACGTCGAAACCGGGCTGAGGTCGTCGCGCGGCGGAAACCGCAGGGAGCATACAAGGGGTCAGGATCCCGAGGGGCGGAATCGTCCGTTGTCGGGGTGCTGGCTCCTTACCTGTTTGCTGCCTGCGTGGTGACGAGTTCCTCGACGGCGGCCAGGCGGCGGCAGACGTCGTCCAGGCGCTGTTCGATGCGGTCGATACCGGCGAGGATCTCCCGCTCGGTGGGCTGACCGACGCTCGTGGGGGTGCCTCCTGCCTGGAGGACGCGGATCAGGTGGTCGTCGGGCCAGTCGAGGGCGCGGGCGATCGCCGTGAGCGTCGTGTTCTGGACGCGGCGGCCGTGGGCGCCGTGCTGGATCCGGCGCAGTGTTGCCACCGATACCCCGGAGGTGTCGGCGAGCGCCTTCTGACCGATCCGCTGCTGAGCCATGCGTGCGTTGACTGTGTCGGCGACCGCGGTCCAGTCCTCGTTGGGGCGCGGGCCGCGAGCGGTGTGCACGGGAACGTTGTTTGTCATGCAGCAAAGATAATGGTGTGGTGTACTTCCGATTCCGATCTACGTCGTGATGCTGGAAATTATCCAGCGGCTGTATACACCGAGTGGAAAGCGCTTGGCGAGCGCTCCATGAGCGGCGCACTGTGGGAGCTGTCCGGAGCACGGCGAGATGCCGGCAACACCCGGACCTGATTCCTACGGAGGTGGGCGGCGATGGCGGTACCGCAAAGGATTCCCGTGCGGTTCGAGGACGTGTTTCCCCACGGCGCGTATGTACTCGGCGTGGAACCGGCCAACGATTTCGACAAGGTCAAGGCGGGGGTGGCCGACGCGCAGGAACGCGACAAGATTACCGGTGTGTTGGTGTGGGCGGTACGGGTCATGGACGCCGACCCGAACGCGCGGGCCGGGTCGGCGGAAGTGAAGGTGAAGATCGCCGCGGCGGTGCAGCCGGTGCCGCCGGAGCCGTTGGCGGGGACGGTGTTGCGGCCGGTGGAGTTCGACGGGTTGACGGTGACGCCGTATGTGAACATGAACGGCTCGAAGCCGCGGCAGGGGCTGGCGTTGCGGGCGACCGGCCTCCGGCCAGTCGGTGCTACGGGCCGGCGGGTCGCCGACGGGCGGGCGGCGGCATGACCGGGCACACGTCCACCGCGGGCAGCGGCGGCGAGCGGGTGACGGTTGGGTCGAGCTGGCATGTGGGCCTGCATGTGGGTTCGGACTGGTCGGTGCGTTGCCTCACCTATCCGGATGAGCGGCCGATTCTCGCGTTGAACACCCCCGGTGCCCATCTGTCCCTCTCCACGGCGGATGGGATCATGACCGCTGATCATATTGATTTCGCTCACGCGTTGGTGCAGGCCGCCAACGACTATCTGATCGATTGTGAACGGCTTGTGCTGGACCGGGTGGCCGCCGAGGTAAAGACCGGGCCGGTCAGAGCGGCCTGAGCCGGGTTCGGCTTGTCGCGGGTTCCGGGACGGCTGTCTGATTTTCTTTCTTCTCCGCTGGTCCCGGACCGTTGCCCCTTATTTCTTTTCGTCCGTAGGCAAGGTGGGTGTGATCTGTCATGGCCAGAATCAACGGCTCCCGGCCGTTTCCCGAAGTCCCGACCCGGCATCCCACCGTGGATGTGCCATTGTGGATGCTGCTTGTTGGGCTTGCCGGCAAGATATGCGCCCACGTGCTGGTCTTTCTCGTGCGGCATCCGGTGCCGGTCGGCCTGCTGCTCGCCGTGCTCGTGGTTCGGGAGCGGTTCGGCCTGACCGGGCTGGGGCTGGGCGTTGCCGGCTTGGTCCTGATGGCTGTCGTCTGGCGGCTGGCCCATCGCCGGTCGTTCACCTGGCTGGTCCGCTGGGTGTGGGGGCGGTGGCGGCTGCTGGTGGTGTATCGGTGGCGGTGGCGGCCGGTGATGGTGCATACCGGTCTGGCGATTCGGATGCCGACGTCGAACGCCGAGCGGGTCTCCTTCGCCGAGACGTTCCCGCGGATTCGTCAGGTCCGCTGCGATCGGTGGGCGGACCGGCTGCGGGTGGAGCTGCTCTACGGCCAGACCCCGGAGCTGTGGGCGGAGCAGGCCGAAGCACTGCGCCACGCCTTCCGCGCCCGGTCGTGTCGGATCCGCGCCGACCGGGTCGGGTTCATCTGGGTGGAGTTCACCCGCCGCGATCCCCTCGCCGGCCCCGTCCCACCGTTCGATCTGGACGGTCCGGATGCGGACAGAGACGGCGGGGAGGACGACGGCTCGCCGGTGGATCTGTCGGGGCTGCCGGTGGGCCGCCGTGAGGACGGCGAGCTGTGGCGGCTCCCGGTCCGTGGCGCCCATGTCCTGATCGCGGGGGCGACCGGGGCGGGGAAGGGCTCGGTCATCTGGTCGACGATCCGCGGCCTCGGCCCGGCGGTCCGCGCCGGGCTGGTGGAGCTGTGGGTGTGTGATCCGAAAGGGGGGATGGAACTCGCGTTCGGGCAGGCGATGTTCACCCGGTTCGCGACCGACACCGCCAGCATCGCCGATCTCCTCGACGACGCCGTCACCGTCATGCGGGACCGGGCGGCCCGGCTGCGCGGGGTGGCCCGGTTGCACACCCCCACCGTCGGTGAACCGCTGATCGTAGTGATCGTCGACGAACTTGCTTCGCTGACGGCGTATGTGACCGACCGGGAGCTGAAGCGGCGGCTGGCGGCGTCGCTACCGCTGCTGCTGTCCCAAGGCCGGGCACCGGGCGTGGTCGTGATCGGGGCGGTGCAGGACCCCCGTAAAGAGGTGCTGCCGTTTCGGGACCTGTTCCCGGTCCGGGTCGCGCTGCGGATGACCGAAACCGACCAGGTTGATCTCGTCTTGGGTGATGGTGCCCGCGACCGCGGGGCACGCGCCGACGAGATCGGCGAGGACCTGCCCGGGGTCGGCTACGTGCTCGCCGACGGGCAGGCCGACCCGGTGCGGGTCCGGGCCTGCTGGA
>NZ_CAKJTM010000110.1:0-4216 GCF_917627345.1 Protofrankia sp. CiP3
GGTGTGGACGGACCGCCAAGACCACGCCCGTGCGCACGGGACGCACCGGATCTGCCGCCTGTCATCGGCTGGCCGAGGGGATGGTACTGACGGGGCTATCCGAGCCGCAGGAGTACCGCTCCAGCTGCTCCGTCCGGCGTTGACGCGCCTGACGGAGCAGCTCGGAATCGAGCACGTCCTCGCCGCTCGCGAGGCGATGCCCACCGCGGTTCCGTAAAGTTGCGATCAGTGGAGCGCGACGGATCGGAGGGTGGTGGGTGATGACTCGCTCGTTCAACACGACTGGACCGTGCGTGCCGATCGATCATTATATGATCCCAGCCCCAGCACGGCTCCCGGAAGTTCCAGATCTCGTCGAGGACAAGAAATATTTTGTTATTCACGCCCCCCGCCAATCGGGCAAGACAACGGCGCTACGGGCACTAGCCGCCGAACTGACCACGAGTGGGCGCCACGCGGCAGTGGTGCTGTCAATGGAGGCCGGACAGCCCTGGCCGGATGACGTCGGCGCGGCCACCCGTGCGATCCTCGGCCGTGCCCGTCGCGCGGCACGAACCAACCTGCCCGCCGAGTTGCGTCCACCGCCATGGCCGGACAGCTGGGACGAAGTGCTCCTCTCGGACGCATTCGCCACCTGGGCGGAGGCCTGCCCGCGACCACTCGTTCTTTTCCTCGACGAGATCGACTCTCTCGCGGGGCGCACGATGCTCAGCGTGCTTCGCCAACTGCGGGACGGCTTCGCTGACCGCCCCACCGGCTTCCCCGCGTCCGTGGCGCTCTGTGGCCTGCGCGACATCCGCGACTACAAGATTGCCGCAGGCGGCGACCCGACCAGGCTGACATCGCCAAGCCCGTTCAACATCGCGGTGACGTCGCTGCGGCTGAGTGACTTCACCATCGACGAGGTCCGCACCCTCTATGGACAACACACCACCGACACCGGCCAACGGTTCACCTCACAGGCCGTCGAGTACGCCTACGCACTGACGATGGGCCAGCCATGGTTGGTCAACGCCCTCGCATACGAGATCGTCAACCGCATCAAGGTGCCAACGACGGTGACGATCACAGGCGAGCATGTCGACGAGGCTGCCGAACGGATCACGATCGCCCGTGAGACCCACTTGGACTCCCTACTCGACAAGCTCCGTGACCCCCGCGTCAGACGGATCATCGAGCCCATCCTCGCCGGCACGCAGGTCAGGTTCGACCCGTTCGCCGACGACCTCGCCTACACCACCGACCTGGGACTGATCCGACGAACCGCGACAACGGTCGAAATAGCCAATCCGATCTACCGGAACGTCATCACGCGACTCCTTGCCGACGGTCTCTTCGAGGGGATTCTCGGCGCGCCCCGGCCCCGCTCGTTCATACTCCCCGACGGCCGACTCGACCTGCCCGGCCTGCTCACCCGATTCACCGACTTCTGGCACCGGACCGAGGACATCCTCGAAGCCGACGAGCCCTACCGCGAAGTGACCCCCCACGTCACCCTGCTCGGCTACCTCGACCGCGCCATCAATGGAAGCGGCTTCGTGGACCGCGAATACGGCGTCGGACGCGGCGCACTCGACCTGCTCATCCGCTGGACCTACACCGAGCCCGACGGCAGACCCGCCGTCCAGCGCGAAGCTCTCGAGGTCAAGACCCACCGGCCCGGCGACAAGGATCCGACGAAGGCCGGCGTCAGCCAGTTGGACGGCTACCTGCTCCGCCTCGGCCTCTCCGCCGGCCACCTCGTGATCTTTGACCAGCGACCCGCCGAACGCAAACGCGTCGCCACCAAGCTGGGCTCAGAGACCGCCACAAGCCCCAGTGGACGGACTATCACGATTATCCGCATCTGACGGGACAGCACCGCACGCCAGGACTCGATCCACACGACCACGGCCACGGGCGCGGTGCTCAACCGGCCATCAGACTGGCGGCGACCGTGGCGCCGAACTCCCAGCAAGCCTCGCGCGCGCCGGCGTCCGCCTCGCCAATCACGGTGAGCGGCTCGCGTAGACGTTTCCATTTCAGGCCGGTGGCGATGGCCCCGACGCCGCGGACCCGCGCCGGTCGTATCGCTGTTGCCGTGGACGTACAACGCGTAGGGCCGGCCGACGGTCGCCTCAAGGCAGGGGTAATAAGAGCGCCCGAGGATAGGGCGTTCGATCAGCGAGCGGCTCATCCGCGCCCGGTCCGGCAAGGCGGCGGAGGAAGGCGCCCTGGTGGTGGGCGCCGACGGACGACAACGCGGCCGGGCGGGACGCGGATGAGCCGCGAGCCGGACAGTCCTATCCTCGGGCGCTCTAAATCTGGTCGCAGAACTTCCGAAAAGTCGCGTACGTCGCGCAGTCACACTACGTGTCGCGAAAGCTCACCGCCACCTGTGCCTGCGCGCTCTGCCACCACTGCCGCCGTCGGCGCCGTATTCGATTCGGGGAGGAACCCCGTCCTCACGAAGAACTTCACATAGGTCTCGACCAGCTCCGACGTGATGGCTGGGCATGGGATACCGCCCGCCGCGAGCGTGGCGCTGGTATCCAGCGGCGGGAGTTCGCCCGCGTCGGGTGCCGTGATCGCCTGAAATGTGTCGAGCAGGGGGCTGAGGACGTTGTCGAGGTCGGCGCGTACCCGCTCAGCCCAGTCGCCGGCGTCCAGGTCCTCAATCTGGTAACCAAACGACCGCAGCTGCCGCACCAGGGTGGCGAATGACAACGCCGTGTCGTTCTGCACATGGAACGTGCCGCCGGCCTCGTTCCGGGACAGCGCCGTGACCACACCACTCACATAGTCGGCCGGGACCATACGGAACGTCCCGCCGAGATCGCGCGGCGCGGACCGGGCCTGCACCATTCCCCTGACGCTGAGCCACACGAAGTCCCGCGTCTGGCAGGCGCCGTTGACCTGATCGCCGCACACGGCGTCCACCCGGTACATCGAGACGGGCAGGCCGCGGGACCGGGCAATATCGATCACTTTCTCGGCTACCCACTTGCTCTGGCGGTAGCCGCTGTCCAGGGCCTCCGGCGGCCCCGTCGGATCGGCGGGACGCAGCGGAGCCTCTCCGGCATCGGCAGCCCCGAACACGCCGATGGTCGAGATGTGGTGCACCGGCACCGTGCGGTGCCGGGCCGCCAAGCGGAGGATCTCCTCGGTGCCCGACACGTTCGCAGCCCTCAGCTCCTGGTACGGCCGCAACCAGTGCACTTCGCCGCCGGCGTGGTAGACGCCGTCGAGCCGCCGTGCGAGGTCGTCGAAACGTTCCTCGGTCAGACCGAGCCGCGGCTGGGCGAGGTCGCCCAGGACGATCTGGATCTGGGTCGGGTCCACCGCCAACCGGTAGTACGCCAGGTTCGCGCGCAGCCGCGCCAGCGCGTCCCGTTCGGTGGCGCCACGGACCAGGCAGTGCACGACCGCACCGGTGTCCCGCACGAGGTCTCGCAACAGAAAAGCGCCGACGAATCCGGTGGCGCCGGTCAGGAGGAGGTGATCCGGCTCGGCCACGGCGGCCACCACCTCGGCCGCGGGGATGATGTCGTCCGCGAGCCGGACCTCGGCGGCGAAGTCGATCTTCGGGGTGGCGGCATCGACGAGGTCATGGGCACCGGCCAGGTAAGCGGCAAGCGCGGCCGGTGTCGGATGGTCGAAGATCGCGGTGCTGGTGAGTGCGAGCCCGGTCGCTTCGCCAAGCTCGTGGGCCAGCCGTACCGCGCCGAGCGAGGTCATGCCATGGTCACGAAAGGTGGCGTGCTGCATCAGGTCCGCGCGCACCTCCGTCGGCGCGGCGTCGCCCGAGAGCTCCGCGATGACAGTGCGTGCCCCCGCCATGACCAATTCCAGCAACGAGGCGGAATCGGCCGGGCCGACCGATCGTCCCGGCTGCTGGGCCGCGAAGTCGGCCACCAGGTCAGCCAACCGGCGTCGGGCGATCTTTCCGGTCGCGGTACGCGGAATTGCCGGCAGCACGACGATGGCGACCGGCATCTTGTACCGTGCCATGCCCTTGGTGACGAGGTGCTCGGTGACGGCGCGCAGGGTTACGGTTGCCCCCTCCGTGACGACGAGGCACGGATACTCACCGAGCCGGGGATCCGGCCGCCCCACCACCGCTGCGGGCCCGATGTCTGGCAGGTCGGCGAGCAGTTCCTCGACTTCGATCGAGCTGAACTTCTGTCCGCCTACGTCGATCAGCTCGGCGATCCGACCGTGAAACGCGACGAGGCCG
>NZ_CAKJTM010000110.1:4925-14315 GCF_917627345.1 Protofrankia sp. CiP3
TCGGCGTCACCCAGATATCCCCGAAACGCATAAGGACTGGCCACCCACAGCTCACCGACGTCGCCTGGCACACAGTCGACGTCCTCGCGTACCACTCGCACGCGGGCGCCGGGAACCGGGCGGCCAATGCTATGGGTGGCAACCTCGTCCGGGTCGTGAGCGCTGGTGAACAGCCCGGCGCCCAGCTCGGACATGCCCCACTGCACGACGACCGACGCGGCACAGCGGCGGCGAAGGCCTTCCACCAGCGCGGACGACACCTTCGACCCGCCCGTTCGCACCTCGCGCAGGCGAATGGACTTCTGTGCGTCGACATCGTCCAGCCGGGCGAGCAGATCATGCAGTTGTGTCGGCACCGCGAACAGCACGACGGAGTCGACCGCGGCTCGAGCGAGGCTGATCAGCCGCTCGCTGTCCCAGGCGGACAGCAGGAGCTGGGTGGTCCTGGCGAACAGACTGACGTGGACGGACAGGAGCCCGAACAGGTGGCTGAAGGGGCTGGCGCTGATGATGCTGTCCGTCCGGCGCGGACTCCCGGTGACCATCACCGCGGCGGCGTTCGACAGCAACCCGTCGTGGCTGTGCATGGAGATCTTCGGCCGTAGCGAGGTCGTCGCCGACGACGGCAGCAGGAGGAACGGATCATCCGGACGTACCCGGACGGGCCTCGCCCTGGCGTCGGCGAACTCCTCGATGAGGTCGCGGACCGCGCTGTGCGGTTCCCGCCGGTGCGAGCCCGTTACCAGAACCACGGCGGCCGACTCCGCCAGTTCCGGCGTCACCTGCTCGGCGGGCACCACCACAACGCGCGCCTGGCTGCGCCGCACCAGCGTCACCAGCTCGCGCGGGCCGTTGTTGCCATGGACTGGCAGGAGCACAGCGCCAATGGCAGCCACGGCCGAGTGCAGGACCAGGAAATCGTGGCTGTTGGGAACCTGGGCGACCACCACCTCGCCCGCGGTCACCCCGCGTTCCTGCAGGCCTCGAGCCAGTGCCTCGGCGGCGTCCCACCATTCCTGCCAGGACCACGACCTGCGCCCGTCCGCGAACGCCACGCCGTCCGGATCGGATTCGACCGCGGCGCGAAACAGGTTCGGGAGGGTGTGACCGAGCAGGGCCACGCCAGACTTCGCGTGGTAGTCGCCGACGGTCAGCGCCACCGTACACCTCCGTGAGAGATTCCCAGGTGCGATTCCTAGGCCGCCCGCGTGACCAGCAACGACAGACCATGCCAGACGGGGATGACGGTCTCGAGGGCAAAACCGGTTTCCGCCATCATCCGTGCATACTCGTCGCGAGTCCGTTCCCGTCCACCGGTGATTGCGAGCATCTGCAGATCCCACGTGCGAGCCGGGGAGGAGACGAACTCGTCGGACAGCACCCGCTCGATCGCGAGCAGGGTGGTCCCTGGCCGCATCGCCGCTCGGCACCGGCCGAGCAGCCGCCCGCATTGCTCGTCGTTCCAGTCATGCAGGACCCGGCTGAGGATATAGAGGTCGCCGTGTGCCGGCACCTCGTCGAAGAAGTCTCCCTCGACGAGCTCGACGCGGTCGGTCGCGGCGACGGCGCCCGTGCTGCCCGGCTGCGTGGTGACCGAGCCGGCGGTGATCACATTTTTCCTGTCGAACAGCACGCCGGTCGCCGCGGGCGCCCGGTCCAGTATGGCGCGCAGCAACGTGCCGTCACCACCGCCGATGTCGACGACGCGACGGGCCGAGGAGAAGTCGTAGGCGCCACTCAGACGAGCGATCAACACCTTCGTGGAGGCCGCCATCGCCCGGTTGAACCGTCCGCCCAGTTCGGGATGTTCCTTGAAGTACTCGAAGTGCTCGAGGCCGAAGACCTGGCCGAACGCGCTGGCGCCGGTCCGAACCGCATGTCCGAACTCGCCCCAGGCCGTGAAGAACTCCCCGCCGTAGAGCAGCGTCAGCTCGGCGAAATCGCTCTCCCGTCGTAGCAGTTCGAGGATCGGCGTGCTCGCGTAGTGGTCGCCCGCGACGGCCACGACACCGAAACCGGCGAGGTAGCGTAGCAGCCGCGTCACCGCGGACGGCTCGGCGCCGACAACCGAGGCCACCTGTGATCCGGTCAACGGACTGGCGGCCAGAGCGTCGGCGATACCCAGTTCCACGGTCACGGACAATGCCTTCGTCGTGATATGACCGGTCACCAGCTCGAGCAGACGTGTCTCAGGCTCCGTCCTCATGGTCCTCATGGTCCTCGATGCCGAGACCGTCACATGCTCGACCGTACGCCGGGCTGTGTACTCAGCTGAATGTTCAGCGAGCGCCTTCTGGCGATTTCCTTTGCAGAAAAGCTCGAGCCGGCGGAATCCGCACTCACTCGTGTTGCCGTCATTTGAAATGGCGAAGTAGAACACCGAGCGACCGCCCTGACGGGCCTGCTCGAAGGAGTTGTGACCACCGCCGTCGGCCCGCAGACTGGTCCGACGAGAGATCATCTTCCGCATGATATCGAGGGATTCCGGCGCTGTTTCGAAGGCGATGTGTGTCTCGAAGGCGCCGAGCCGTTCGCGCGCGGCTATGCCGTTCTCGTCCGTCCGGTTCTGAACCCCGGGAACGACGAAGACCTCGAGTGCGTGATATGGATGGCTCGGCTGCACGCCGGTCACGATCGACACGGAGAGAGTTTCGGAGGCCCGGCCGTACCGGTCGGCCAGCCGGGCTCGGACGAGAGTGCTCGGAACCGGCTCGCCCACTGTCAGGCCGCTCAGTCGGAGGAAGTCGACGACCTCGCTCACCCGGTCCGGGAAGACGACCAGAGCGATGTGCTTGGCCGTGCAGTGACCGGCCAGTTCGGCGGCCGTTTCCGAATCTCCACCGAGTAGCAGTTCCAGAGCTTCTCCGGTATCCAGAACCTCGATTTTTGACAGCATCTCGGTCAGGCGCGCGAGGTCAGGCACGTCGATCATGTATGTCCCCGGACTCAGGCCTCGTCGATTTCTCGAGCAGCAGTGTCGAGTCGTCGACAGGTCGGCTTTGTGTTCATTTTCGATGAACGTTGCGAAGTTCGAAGATCAAATTCGCGGGCACTCTATCATGAAATTCTCGACCGCAAATGATATATTACTCACAACGTATGCGGAATACCGCGAAATGCGGCGAAAATGGTCTCGATACGGCGGCGCCCGTGCAGGTGCCAACCGACAATTCGGGCCCGGCACCGCACAGCCAGTCCCGATGCACGGGGTCTCGGGGCGGCGCTCAGCCGTCTGCCGGACTGGCGGCGACCGTAGCGCGCGGCGGGCACGGTCGCGAGATGCACATACACAGGTCGATCCGGGCATGAACCGTGGCCTGGCCTTCCTCGATAGCTGGTGCTGGCGCCCCCGTTCGCCACGGACCGCACACTAACCCACGAACAAGTCGTTCGTCCCCATATTCCTACCCTCGACGGTCTCACCCGATTGATCCGCCCGAGCCGACCGGCCAGCGGGCAACTCACGGGCCGTGCCGCAGGAGCCGCCAGGTTGGCTGCCACCCCCTTGAGCGGGCGAACTCGCTGTCTCGGCCACCCGCACAAGGGCGCCTTTCATGACCGGCCGGTACCCTCTGCCGCCGATGACGCCCGCATACATCTCCTGCGTTACCGGGGACGCGTCAAGGTGAAAAATGTCGTGACCTCGACCGGCCGCGTCGCCGTGTTTTCTGATTCGATCGCGTCACGTGGCCCCGCCGGAATCGCGACCGGCAACTTTCTCTCATCCGGGGTGTGCCTGCGCCCCCAAACGGGACCGCAAACGGTTTCCAGGATCGCCGGTTTCCGGGCCGCCCGCCCTGCGGCCCGAAGCGTGGGCGCCGAGCCGGCAGTCGGCGTCAGTCCTCCGGCCAGATCGGCGGGGCCGTCGTGCCAAGCTCACAACAGGCCTCGCGGGCGGCGTCCACCTCGCCGACGATCGACAACGGCTCGTGCACACGCTTCCGCATCAGACCAGTGGCGATGGTCTCGACGCCACTGACCGCGCCGGCCCTGTCGCTGTTGCCATGTACGTACAACGCGTACGGCCGTCCCGCGGTGGCTTCGAGCACGAGGTAGTAGATCTGGTCGAAGAAATGTTTGAGCGACCCGGCTGCTCTCCCACGGGTATCCGACGTGCTGTCGTGAGTCATGCTCGTGCCTGTCGAGCGGCCGATCCTCGCCTCCGCAGCAGCCCTGACCGATCCATTGCTGCGTTCGTTGGACGCTGTTCATCTCGCAACAGCACTCCGGCTCGACGCACCGTCGCTTGTCCTCGTCACTTATGACAAGCGTCTGTCCGCCGCCGCGAGCCAAGAAGGCCTGGCCGTGGCCGCGCCTGGCTGACGGCGAGAGTCCATCGTGCCGTGCCTGTGACGCCAGCTGGGGCAGGACTGAACCTGCACAGACAGCCTTCCTCGATCAGGCTCGCGATCGTGTCTGCCCAGAGGTTGCTCATCGGCGTGTCCCGGAGGCCATTCACGTTGCCGCGCACTTTGGGCCGGGGAAGGCCGACTGGCTCGACGGGTTTGATGACGACGTCGAGTCCTGCAGCCGAGTCGTCCTCGATGGCGGGGATGGCCGGCCGAAGATCATGAAGTGTCGGCGCGGGGGCAACCGGGTCTGGGTCGGCTCGCCTCCACACGTGCACCACCGCTTACACATGCACCACCGCTGCGACCAGCCGATGGTCGACATCAGCAACCACATCGCCTACGACGGGCTGCTGGTCCGCGGCGTAGCCCACCATCAGTAGGTGCAGGTGGGGGCTTCGGCCGGGGCGGGGGTCGTCGGCTCCGCCGACGGCGGAGCGCCGGTACCCGAGGCCGCCGACGACGTGGCCACCGCGCCGGGCGTCTGGCTGCCCGCTTCGCCGGAGACGACCCCGGTGAACGAGGATCCGACGACCAGTGCCAGCCGGGTCGCGGCCGGGTCGCGCTGGAGCTCGGAGCCGGGTACGGCGGCCTGCAGGGTCCGCGCGGCGGCATCCTGGCCCGGTCCGTAGACGACCTTGGAACTCGTGTGGTTATGCGACGATGCGTTGCCTTCATTGGACGCGTGAAAACTCTGCTTGGTCAACGCGGTGACGGCGCGGGCGGAAAGCCCAGTGATCATCGAACCGTTGTAGACCGCGACGGTGATCTGCTCCGTCACGGTGGTGGCGGGGCTGCCGCTCGACGCGGACACGGCCGGCGACGGCGACGGCGACACCCTGGCGGTGCTGTCGCGGGCACGCAGCGGCCCAGTGATACGTTCAAGATCATTTGGATCGTAGATCTGGACCGCGCCGAGTCCTGGTAGCTCACCCGAGTCGCCGATGCCGCCCTCGGCACGGGTCGGGGCATGGGTCGGCAAGGTGACCACGTGGATGTTTCCCGCGGCCACATCCCGCATCCGGGTGGCCAGCCCGCGCAGATCGACAATGCTCGTGTGGCTGTCGAGAGTGAGCGCGGAGGTCACCGTCGACAGCAGCGACTCAAGCTTGCTCGGGCTGGTCAGCACCCCACCGGCCATCGTCTTACGGACGACGGCGCCGATGAACTGCTGCTGGCGCCGGATGCGGTCGAGGTCCTGCTCGGGCAGCCCGTGCCGCTGCCGGACGAAGGCCAGCCCCTGACGGCCGTCCACGTGGATGGTCCCCGGGCCACCGAGGAAGCCACTCATCGGGTCGTTGGTGTTGGTGCTGACCTTTCGCACGTTGTTGTCGTAGAAAACGTCCCGGTAGGTCGACGGGAGGACACAGACCTCGACACCACCGATCGCGTCCGTGATGGCCCGGAAACCCGCAAGGTCCATGGACACGTAGTGGTCGATCCGGATGTCGGTAAGCCGCTCGACCATGCTCACCAGCAGGGATGGGCCGCCGTCGGAGATGGCCGAGTTGAACTTGGCCCGGTGCGCGGTGTGCCGATGGCCGTTCGCGTCGACGTAGTCGGGAATGGTCACCAGCGTGTCCCGGGGAAAGGACACCATCGTGCTGGTACCGTCCGCGGCGAGGTGGACGAGGATGGTCGTGTCCGAACGCTGGCCGGGCGCGTCACCGTAGGCTCCGTCACTGCCGGCCCTGCTGTCGGTACCCACCAGCAGGTAGTTTTCGACACCGTGGGCGGGAGCCGCTGGCCGCGGGCCGGTGAGACCAAGCTCCACCCTGGTGATTTTTCTGTTGAGATGGCTGTAGAGCAGCCAACCACCGACGCTGGCCAGCAGGACGACGACCGAGAGCAGTACGAAGACCGCCCGGAGCAGTCCGGAGAAGACTCCGGGAGCGCCCTGCGCTGATGAACCGCGTGGGGCACGGGCCCGCGGATTGAGGCCGGGCGGTAGCGCGGCATCACCCGTTGCCAACGGCTGGCGCATCTCGCCTGATACCCGCCTCTCATCCCACTACCCACCCATCCGGGACTGAGCGTATATAGCCGTCAGGACGAACAAGAATCGGCGGCACGGTCGACGCCGTATCCGCCGCCGCAGCCGATATGGTGCGATGTGGTTCAGCCGTCCGACCAGCATCGGGAGCGCGGTCCGCGGCTTGGGGCGCTCGCACGGTTGCGCGCCACGCCGGTTCGTGCTCTCTCGGGCGGCCCTGGAAGCCTGGGTGGCGGCGCGGTGACGCTCATCCTGACCGGTGGCCCGCGGTAACGACAGCGGCGCGGCCCCGCTCGCCTACGGTGATCATACCGCGAGGCGCGCACCCCAGCCCCGCGCTACCATGCCCCCTGTTGCCGGTCGCTCCAAAGCCGCGGCCGAGCGTACCGTCACATCTGGACGAAACCGCCGCCCGGTCTCAAACACGTTCTGGTAGCATTTCTTTTTCTACCGGATTCCACTTGGGCAATTCTTCAAAATAACACTCGCCCGTCACCGCCCGTTAGCTGCGCCAGGTATACTGGGCACGGAATTCCGGCGCGGAGGGTTCAATGGAGTTTCGACATCTGGTATCTTTTCTGGCCATCGCGGATGAGCTGCACTTTGGCCGGGCGGCGAACAAGCTTCACCTCGCCCAGCCATCCCTGAGTCAACACCTGCAGCGCCTCGAGCGTGAAGTCGGTGTCAAACTGGTCGCCCGTACCTCCCACGAAGTCCGGCTCACTCCGGCGGGGGTGGCCTTCCAGACCGAGGCAAAACAAATACTCGAGCAGACCGGCAAAGCAGTGCAGGCCGCCCGCGACGCGTCCGCCGGGCGTGCCGGCACGATCAACATCGGCTACAACTTCCCGGCCGGTCATCGCGTACTGCGGCCAACCCTGATGCGACTGAACGCCACCCACCCCGGGCTGATCGCCCATCTGTGGGAACGGCGCACGGGGCCCCAGCTCAAAAGTCTGCTCAACGGCGAACTCGACATCGGCTTCATATTCGGCACGCCGCCTACCAACGAGCTGCATTCCCGGGAGGTACTGCGGCTGCCGCTCGCGGCCATTGTGGGCGAACAACACGCCTGGGCCGCTCGCGCACAGGTTTCGTTCCGGGAGCTGGAGCACCAGGCCCTCGTTCTCTTCCGCCGCACCCAGTCCCCGGCGATGTACGACACCATTGTCACCACCGCGGAGCAGGTCAGAATCAGCCTGAAGATCGTCGCGGAGGTCGACGACCCGGGAGCGACCGCGCTGGTGATCAGCACTCGCCCGCTGGTGGGCTTCGCGTCGTCGCTTGAACGCGCCCGGACGGTCGGCAGCCCCGTGACTGTGGCGCTTGTCGACCCCGTACCGATGCTCTCCGTCCACGTTGTGTGGCGCCCGCGCCGGAGCAAGGTCGTCGACGCCCTGCTGGACACGCTGGAGGAAGCCGGGCCGTTCCACTGAACCAGCCCGAGCCGGTCGTGTCCCCAGCGCCGCGGCACGCCCGCTGTTCATTTTTTGTTTCTATCGCCTGCTGTCCGACACCAATCGACGCTGGATATCCAGCATGATCGATCCAGTCAGCCACAACCGGCTGGCACACAATTTCCAATGCGTTTGCTCGCCGTACACCGACGGGGAGTTGAATTCAACCGTCCCTGATCGGCGCAACGCCGTGACAGATATCCAAAAAAACGTCGGAACAGGTGCGCGGCCGGTTGTCGGCTGCATAGCCGACCGCGATGCCCCGGGGGAGGTGCGGCCGCGAAGGCCTCGGTGGATCGCGATGAAAAGCCACCGAAAACATCGTCGCACGCATCCGGAGGCCACCCAGAACACAAGAAGGCCGAACCGGTGGCCACCGGTTCGGCCCGGAAGGAGAGCCGGGAGCGTGAGCCGCATCCAGATCGACGGGCTGACCAAGCGTTTCAGCAAGGTCACCGCGGTGGACCGGGTGAGTCTCGACATCAGCCACGGCGACTTCCTTGTCCTGCTCGGCCCCAGCGGCTGCGGAAAGTCAACACTGCTTCGAATGACTGCCGGGTTGATCGAACCGAGCAGCGGGCGGGTCCTGCTGGACGGGCGTGACGTCACTTTCACCCCGCCCAGGGAACGTGATATGGCGATGGTTTTCCAAAGCTACGCTCTCTACCCACACCTGACAGTCGAACGTAATATCGGGTTCCCACTGCGTTCGCGCCGGCGCCCGCGGGCGGAGATACGCGAGAAGGTACGCGAGGCAGCGGAGCTGCTTGAGCTGGCCGACCTGCTCGACCGCCGGCCCAGGCAGCTGTCCGGTGGGCAGCGGCAACGGGTCGCGGTCGGCCGGGCGCTGGTCCGCGATCCGGGCGCCTTCCTCATGGACGAGCCGCTGTCCAACCTCGACGCCAAGCTGCGCACCGCCACCCGCAGCCAGCTACGGGCACTGCACCACCGGCTCGGCTCGACCATCGTCTATGTCACGCACGATCAGGTCGAAGCCATGACCATGGCTACCCGGGTCGCGGTGCTCAACGCCGGCCGCCTTGAGCAGGTCGGTAGCCCCACCGAGGTCTACGACAAACCCGCCTCGGCGTTCGTGGCGGATTTTCTGGGCGCACCGCCGATGAACCTGCTCCCCGTACGGGCCGAAAACCATTCCGGCCGTGTCCGGTTGTTCGCCCCCGGTATCGAGGTCGTGCTGTGGGAGGCCGGCGATTTCCCCGCTCGTGACATTGTCATGGGGGTTCGACCGGAGCATCTGGTCGCGGTCCCCGCCACCGCGGAGTCACCGATGTTCCGTGGCCGGGTGGAGACGGTGGAGAACCTCGGGAGTGAAGAGGTCGCCCAGTGCGCGGTTGGTGACGCCACCCTGCTGGTGCGAGGACCTCGGCCGCTTGGCCTGCGTCCCGGCGAACAGGTGGCCGTTGACGCCGCCGCGGACCGGCTGCACATGTTCGACCAGGCCAGTGGCCACCGGCTGCGCTGGCGGGCGCCCGACGTCTCGCCCTCCCCACCGGCCTCCTTGTCCTCACCGTCTTCTTCACCACCGTCTTCGCCGCGCGCAGCGTTCGCCTCGCGCAGCGCTCGTCCCGTA
>NZ_CAKJTM010000111.1:0-5074 GCF_917627345.1 Protofrankia sp. CiP3
AGCCCGGCCCCGCGCCCCACGCCGACACCACCTGGCGCACCTTCCTGCGAACCCAGGCCAGCGGCCTACTGACCACCGACTTCTTCCACCTGGACACCATCGCGGTGCGCCGGCTGGACGTCCTGTTCGTGATGGAGATCCAGACGCGCCGCGTCCACATCCTCGGAGTCACCGCCTCCCCGACCGGAGCCGGGGTCAGCCAGCAGGCACGCCGCTGCGGACACCTCTCTTAACCGGCTAATCGAGGGAGCGTCGCCTGTGAGACACGCTGTCGACAGCGTTCGTGGGCCGGATGCAAGACGGTGGAGCAGCAAGCGGGCGCGACTGCCTCAATGCCCGGGGCGGCAGCGGCAATCGCGGAGAGCTATGGGTTTGCGCCTTTGATGTGTGGTTGTAGGTGTAGCGTGCCGTGTCGTCACGAGGTAGGTGCTCATATCTGGGGGGGTGCGGCGGTGGCGCGGGTGTTCATCAGCCATGCCAGCGAGGACCTGGGCGTCGCCCTACGGATCCGGAACTGGCTGCGCGATGACCACCACGTCTTCCTGGACCGGGACCTGGCCGAGGGCCTGGAGGTCGGGGAGGACTGGCAGGACCGACTGTTCGAGGAGTTGCGCCAGGCCGACGCGGTGGTGTGCGTGGTCACGGCGGCGTTCGCCGCCTCGCCGTGGTGTTCGGCGGAGGTCGGGATCGCCTCCTGGGCGGGTATCCGCCTGTTGCCGGTGCGGGCCGAGGCCGGTGCGACGCACCGGCTCGTCGCCTACGTGCAATACGCCGACCTGGCCGGTGACCCCGAGCGGGCACGAGTGGAGCTGGTCGGCGCGCTGGCCCGGCTCGACGCCAGCGGCGGGGCGGGGCGTGCCGACGGATCGCCGTACCCGGGGCTGCGGGCGTTCGACGCCGACATGGCCAGACTGTTCTTCGGCCGGCGCGCGGAGACCCGGCGGCTGGCCGAGCTGGTCCGCGCCCCGGTGGAGCAGGCCGGTGCCGGGCTGCTCGCCGTCGTCGGCCCCTCGGGCGCGGGCAAGTCGTCCCTGGCCCGCGCCGGGCTGGCGCCACTCGTCGGTGCCGACGCCGACTGGGCGGTGCTGCCGGCCGTGGTCCCCGAACACGACCCGGCCGCCGCGGTGGCCCGCGCGCTGTTCGCCGCCGGCCGCGACGAGCTCGGGTGGGTGCTGCCGGACGTCCACGAGCTGTTCGGCGGCGACGACGGGTTGCGCCGGGGCGCCGCGGACCTGCTCGCCGCGCGGGGCGCGAGCCACCTACTGGTCGTCGTCGACCAGGCCGAGGAGCTGTTCACCAGCTGCGACGCGGCTACCGCGGCCCGGTTCGCCCGGTTGCTGCGCGCGGCGTCGGCCGGGCCGGTGCGGGTGGTGGCGACGCTGCGCTCGGAGTTCCTCGACCCGTTGCTCACCCTGGCCTCCGCCGCAGAGCTGCGGGTAACGCCGTTCCCGCTCGCCCCGCTCGAACCCGGCATGCTGCCGCTGGTCGTTACAGGCCCTGCCCGGGTCGCCGGGATCGGTGTCGACGACGAGCTCCTCACCCGCCTCGTCGCCGACACCGGCGGCGGCGATGGCCTGCCGCTGCTGGCGTTCGTCCTCGCCCAGCTCGCTGAGGGCGTGGGCCGGGGCGGGCGGTTGTCCGCGGCCCGCTACGACGCCCTCGGCGGCGTCTCCGGCGCGCTCGCCCGGCAGGCGGATGCGGCGCTGGCCACCGCCTGTTCGGCCGGCGGGCTCACCACAGGGCAGGTTCTCGACGGGCTGCTCCGGCTGGTCGCCGTCGACGGCAGCGGCACCGCGACCCGCCGCAGGGTCGACCCCGGCCAGCTACCCGAGCCACTCCGGGACGCCCTCGAGCACTTCGTCCAGGCGCGGCTGCTCACCGCGGACAGGGACGACGAGGGCGGCGGCCCTGTGCTCACCGTCGCCCACGAAAAGATCCTCACCGAATGGAAGCCGCTCGCCGACGCCGTCGCCAACGCCGCCGACACGCTGCGCACACGCAACGACGTCGAGGACGACGCGACCGCCTGGCAGGCCCGTGGGCGGCCCGACGACCACCTGTGGGAACAAGGCCGGGTCGACGTCGCCGAACGCGTCCTCGCCCCCACCGACGTCACCCCCGCCGGCGCCCAGTTCCTTCAGGCCAGCCGCCGGCGCAACACCCGCCGCCGACGGCGGACCATCCGCAACCTCGGCGTGCTGCTCGTCGCGGCTCTCGCCGCGGCCGTCTTCGGCCTCACGCAATGGCAGGTCGCGCTCGGCGGCGAGCGCAGCGCCGAACACGCGCGGCTCGCAACCTCCGCCAACGCCCTGACAGTCGTCGCCGACCAGCTCCGCGACACCGACCCCTTCGCCGCGCTGCGTTACGGCGCCGCCGCCGAATCGATCGCTGAGACGCCTGTCACGGCCGCGAGCCTGCGCGGCACCCTCCTCGACACCAGCCAGATCGACGCCGCCCTGACCACTCAGGGTGCCGCCTTCTCGGTGGCCTTCGCCCCGGGCGGGGCCACCCTCGCCGTCGCCACCGCAACCCACCAGCAGGGTGACAGTAGCGGCCAGGGTGCGGTGGTGCTCCTCGACGTCGCCGACCCGGCCCACCCCCGCCAGCTCGGCGAGCCGGTCCCCACCGGCCCCGTCGGCGTCGGGCCGCTGGCCTTCGCCCCGGGCGGGGCCACCCTCGCCGTCGCCACCGGCCAACAGCGGAGCGACGGCAGCCTGTCGGGTGCGGTGGTGCTCCTCGACCTCTCCGACCCGGTCCACCCCCGCCGGCTCGGCGACCCGGTCCCCACCGGCGGCGCGGCCCTATCGGTGGCCTTCGCCCCGGGCGGGGCCACCCTCGCCGTCGCCACCGTCCAGGAGCGAGGTGGCAGTGGCCAGGGTGCAGTGGTGCTCCTCGACGTCGCCGACCCGGCCCACCCCCGCCAGCTCGGCGAGCCGGTCCCCACCGGCCCCGTCGGCGTCGGGTCGCTGGCCTTCGCCCCGGGCGGGGCCACCCTCGCCGCCACCACCACCCAGCGGCACCTCGGCGGAGACAATGTCAACAGCTGGTCGAGCGCGGTGGTGCTCCTCGACGTCTCCGACCCGACCCACCCCCGCCAGCTCGGCGAGCCGATCCCCACCGGCGGCCGTGTCATGTCGCTGGCCTTCGCCCCGGGCGGGGCCACCCTCGGCGCCGCCACCTTCCAAGAACGAAGCGATGGCAACAGCCAGGGTGTGGTGGTGCTCCTCGACGTCACCGACCTCCACCACCCCCGCCAGCTCGGCGAGCCGGTCCCCACCGGCGGCGACGCAGCCCTATCGGTGGCCTTCGCCCCGGGCGGGGCCACCCTCGCCGTCGCCACCGGCCAACAGCGGAGCGACCGCAGCGTGTCGGGTGCGGTGGTGCTCCTCGACGTCTCCCACCCGGCCGCCCCCCGCCAGCTCGGCAAGCCGGTCCCCACCACCGATGCCGGCGGGCTGGGGGCCTCGGCGGCCTTCGCCCCGGGCGGGGCTGTCTTCGCCGTCGCCTCCGGCCAACAGCGAAGTGACGGCAGCGTGTCGGGTGCGGTGGTGCTCCTCGACGTCTCCGACCCGGTCCACCCCCGCCGGCTCGGTGACCCGGTCCCCACCGGCACCGACGATGCCGGGTCGCTGGCCTTCGCCCCGGGCGGGGCGACCCTCGCCGCCACCACCGTCCAACAGCGGGGCTACAGCAGCCGGGGTGCGGTGGTACTCCTCGACGTCGCCGACCCGGCCCACCCCCACCGGCTCGGCGACCCGGTCCCCGTCGGCACCGACGACGTCGGGTCGCTGGCCTTCGCCCCGGGCGGGGCGACCCTCGCCGCCGCCACTCGGCAATGGGAAGGCGGCAGCTGGTCGGGTGCGGTGGTGCTCCTCGACGTTTCCGACCGGACCCATCCCCGTCAGCTCGGCGAGCCTGTCCCCACCGGCGGCGACGTCGGGTCGGTGGCCTTCGCCCCCGGCGGCGCCACCCTCGCCGCCGCCACCACTCAGGAGCGGGGCGGAGGCAACAGTCAGGGTGCGGTGGTACTGATCGACGTCTCCGACCCGGCCCACCCCCACCGGCTCGGCGACCCGGTCCCCACCGGCACCATCGGCGTCGGGTCGCTGGCCTTCGCCCCGGGCGGCGCCACCCTCGCCGCCGCCACCACTCAGGAGCGGGGCGGAGGCAACAGTCAGGGTGCGGTGGTGCTCCTCAACGTCTCCGACCCCGCTCACCCCCACCGGCTCGGCGACCCGGTCCCCACCCGCGACATCGGCGTCGGGTCGCTGGCCTTCGCCCCCGGCGGCGCCACCCTCGCCGCCACTAACCTGCGGTGGGATCCTCACAAGAGTCAGGGTGCGGTGGTGCTGATCGACGTCACCGACCCGGCCCACGCCCACCAGCTCGGCGACCCGATCATCACCGACAGCGACACAGCCGGGTCGCTGGCCTTCGCCCCGGACGGGGCCACCCTCGTCACCACCACCCGGCAGCGGGGTGACAGCAGCAACAGCCAGGGTGCGGTCGTGCTCATCGACGTCACCGACCCGCACCACCCTCACCAGCTGGGCGACCCGATCCCCGCCGGCACCGACGTCGGGTCGGTGGCCTTCGCCCCGGGCGGGGCCACCCTCGCCGCCACCACTCGGCAATGGGAAGGCGGCAGCCGGTCGGGTGCGGTGGTGCTCCTCGACGTCACGGAGCTGACGTGGTCACGAGTCGATCGGGTGGAGGCTGCCTGCAGACGGACCGGCGGTGTCGGCCTTGCCCAGGACGACTGGAACCGCTATGTGCCCGATCGCCCATACCGGAACCCCTGCTCGAAATGACGAGACTGGGCGTTTGGCTCTGGGAGTGCGTTCTGGATCCGGCCAACTCTTCGTGAACGACTGCCTCGTCGCCTCCCGCGCAGCGCAGACGGTCTCCGTGCGCCTGCTGCCCTCGGCGGGACAGCCGCGACTACCGCCCGAAGTCTTGAGCGATTCGGCCGTATACGGTAGCAACCGCAGGGAGATCGGTAGAGGGTAGCCCAGGAATGAGGCTGCGGGTGCCGAAAAGCCTGTCCGCGCAGGTCAAGCAGCATGTTCATACT
>NZ_CAKJTM010000111.1:5719-6601 GCF_917627345.1 Protofrankia sp. CiP3
CATGGATGATCCCGGCGAGGCGGTCACGTCTACGAATGTCGAGACGCGTGACCGTGGCCAGATCGGTGATCGGTTCCGGCAGCGGCTGTAGGGGTCTGGCGTTCGAGATGCCCCGGTGAGGACGGTGCGCGTTGTGATGCTGCTCGTACTGGTGCAACGCGTGCAGCAGATGTGCCTGGTTCCCGACCACCACGCGGTCCAGCAGTTCGTGGCGGCAGCTCTGGACCCACCGCTCCATGATCGCGTTCATGCGCGGCATCGGGACACCGCCGAGCACGACCCCGAGCCCGCTGTCGGCAAGGATCGCGTCGAACAGCGGCGGGTAGCTGACGTCGCGGTCACGGATCAGGAAACGCGCCCGGCATCCCGCGTCCCGCAGGTCCATCACGAGGGTGCGTACGGCCTGGGTCACCCAGGCGGCGGTGGGGTGCACGGTGGCGCCCAGGACCCGGACCCGCCGAGTGGCGTGGTCGATGACTGCCAGGACGTCCATCCGGGTACCGGTGAGCGTCACCGCTTCGACGACGTCGGCGGCGAGGATGGCGTCGGCCGGGGAGCGCAGGAACGTCGCCCCGCTGGCCGTGGTGCGCTCGGGTGCTGGGTCGATGCCGGCATCCTGAAGGATCTCCCAGACGGTGGACGCGGCGACCGTGATGCCCAGGACGGGCAGCTCACTGTGGATGCGCCGGTACCCCCACGAGCTGTTCTCCCGCGCCAGACGGAGCACCAGCGTCCGGACCGACCGGACCGTCGGCGGACGGCCGGCCCGCTGGGGGCGGGAGATGCGAGCAGGGTGTGCGGCGATCACGTCGCGGTGCCAGCGCAGCACGGTCTCGGGGCGTACCAGCAACCGGACCTGGCGGAGCACGGTGCGGGGGAGCC
>NZ_CAKJTM010000111.1:7096-14722 GCF_917627345.1 Protofrankia sp. CiP3
ATGCGCGGCCGGCTGGGCATCGGGGCCCATCTTGATCATGACCTCCGATCTGCTATTTCTCGATGAACCCAGCACGGGAATGGACCCGCGTAGCCAGATCCAGGTGTGGGAGCTGGTCCGCCGGATCGCCGCGGCCGGTACCACACTGCTACTCATCACCCAGTACCTGGAGGAGGCCGACCGTTCAGTGGAGCGGTCCGTCGGCTCCACGGCCAGTGCGGCGGCGATGTGGATAACGATCCGGCCGATGCTGGGACAGAAGTGATCGGCGCGGCTAGTCTGATTTCGTTACGGAGGGGGGCGTTGTGGGGGACGCGGCGCAAGCGCCGGAACAGATCATCTCACTGCCGCAGGGCGGCGGGGCGCTCCGTGGGATCGGTGAGACATTCGCGCCCGATCTCCAGACGGGAACCGGCAATCTGACGGTCCCGATCGCCGTGCCACCAGGGCGGCGAGGCCTAGCGCCGAGCCTCGGCCTTGCGTACAGCACCGGCACTGGCAACGGCTACTTCGGGCTCGGCTGGGCATTGAGCGTGCCAGGGATCTCCCGGAAGACCTCCCGGGGCGTGCCGGTATACGACGAGGACGCCGACACCTTCGTCTTGTCCGGCAGCGAGGACCTGGCGCCTGTCGAAGAACTCGCCAGCATCGGCACACGGTACCGGCCGCGGACGGAAGGACTTTTCGCTTCCATCGTCCGCTACCGTGACGTGGATTCTCGACAGGACTATTGGGAGGTTACGAGTAAGGACGGTCTGGTCAGCCGGTACGGCACCCGACGCCCGGACAGCGCTACGTCCACATGGCACGACCCGGCGCTGATTGCTGACCCATCCGACCCGTCGCACATCTTCACCTGGAAACTCACCGAGACGCGGGACCCGCTCGGCAATGTGATCGTCTATGAATATGATGCGGATGCTGGTGAATTCGAAAACCACCGGTGGCGGCAGCCTCTGTTGCGCACGATCCGCTACGGCGACCACACCGCTCCTGACGGCACGCTCCGGTTTCTCGCCTCGGTGACATTCGGCACCGAGGAACGGCCGGATCCGTTCTCGTCCTACACCGCCGGGTTCGAGATCAGGACGACCCGTCGCTACCGGACGATCGCGACTGCTGTGCACGCCGACGTCGACCAGGCCGTTCGACGCTACGAGCTGAGCTACAAGTCCGACCCCTACAACGGGGTATCGCTGCTGACCGGCGTCGCGGTCATCGGGTTCGACGACGCCGGAGGTGAGCATCGCGACCTGCCGCCGGTGAGCTTCGGCTACGGTCGCTTCGAGCCGGCGAAACGTCGGTTCCAGCCGGTCACCGGCGTCGACCCGCCGGCGGTCGCGCTGTCCCGCGGGGACCACGAGCTGGTCGACCTCACCGGCTACGGGCTGCCCGACGTGTTGCAGCTGGACGGTGTCGCCCGCTACTGGCGCAACCTCGGCGGCGGCCGGTTCGACCGGCCACGGCCGATGGCGGGCGCGCCGGCCGGGCTCACGCTGGCCGACCCAGGCGTGCAGCTGCTGGACGCCGACGGCGACGGGCGCGCCGACCTGCTGGTCACGACGCCGACCGTCGCCGGGTTTTTCCCGCTGCGGTTCGGCCCGTCGTGGGGCGCCTTCCACCGGCACCGGAACCCGCCGAGTTTCGGCCTCAAGGACCCTGAGGTGCGGCTGATCGACCTCGACGGCGACGGTGTGACCGACGTGCTGCGCGCCGGCAGCCGGTTGGAGTGCTTCTTCGCCGACCCGGACACCGGCTGGACCGGCCCGCGGCCCGCCCGGTCAGCGAGTACCGACGGGCCGCCGCCGCTGACGCTTACCGACCCGCGGGTGCGGTGGGCCGACATGACCGGCGACGGGCTGACCGACCTCGTGCTCGTCCACGACGGCGCCGTCGAGTACTGGCCGAACCTCGGCCACGGCCGCTGGGGAGATCGTGTGCGGATGACAGCCGGGCCACGGCTGCCGTACCGGTACGACCCGACGCGGCTGCTGCTCGGCGACGTGGACGGTGACGGCCTCGCCGACCTCGTCCACGCCGACGACGCCGGCGTCACCATCTGGTTCAACCGCAGCGGCAACAGCTGGAGCGACCCGGTGACGGTGCGCGGGGTGCCCGCGGCCGGCTGGGACATACGCATCACCGACCTGCTCGGCAGCGGCACCGGCGGCATCCTGTGGAGCCGGGACGCCACAGCCTCCGGCCGCCCGTCGATGTACTTCCTCGACCTCACCGGCGGAGTCAAGCCACGGCTCCTTGCCGAGGTCGACAATCACATCGGCGCGGTCACCCGGGTCGCCTACCAGCCCTCCACCGCCTACGCGACAGCCGACAACGCCCAGCCGGCCACCCGGTGGCGCACCCCGCTACCGTTCGTCGTCCCTGTCGTGTCCCGTGTCGAGAGCATCGACCAGATCTCCGGCGGCAAACTCACCACCACCTACTCCTACCGGCACGGCTACTGGGACGGGGCCGAACGGGAGTTCCGCGGTTTCGGCTGCGTGGAACAGACCGACACCGAGACGTTTGCCGAGTACCACCGCACCGGCCTGCATCCGGGTACGTCGTTCGTCCCGGTCGGGGCGATGTCGTTCTCCCCGCCGACGCTCACCCGCACCTGGTTCCACCTCGGTCCGGTGGACACCGACGACGAGGAGCAGTGGGCCGAGCTGGACCTGTCCGCCGAGTACTGGGCCGGCGACCCGCCCCTGCTCGACCACACTGGCCGGGTCAACCGGTTTCTGCGCGGCCTGCGTGACCCCGCCGGACGGTCCGGTCGGCGGGCGCGCCGGGACGCGCTGCGGGCGCTGCGTGGCCGGGTGCTGCGCAGCGAAATGTACGGGCTGAACAGCGCGGCCGAACGGGACCAGCCGTACACGGTCACCGAACACGCCTACGACCTGCGAGAAGAGGTAACTGCCGGCGTACCCGGCCGGCCGAGGGTGTTCGTCGCCTTCGAGGTGGTCGCGCGAACCACCCAGTGGGAACGCGGCACCGATCCGATGACCCGCTTCACCTTCACCGGCGACCACGACCCGTACGGGCAGCCCCGGCGGCAGACCACCGTTGCACCGCCACGACGGTCGACCCGACGCAGGCCCTTTACGGTGGCCCCGGTCCGAGCCGGCCAGAGCCGGACGTTCCTACCGGACGAGACACGGGTGCTCGCCAGCCACACCCGCACGGCGTACTCGGAACCGGACCAGGGTGTGTACATCCATGACCGGGTCGCGCAGGTCCGCACCTACGAGCTGGTGAGCCCGCCGACCGTCACTGAGAGAAGCCGGGACGGGGACGAGGTGGCGGCCGTGCTGGCGGACCAGTTCCGAGTCGCCGAGGCCGTCCGTGACACGTTCGACGGTCTCGGCGCGGCGGACGTCCGGCTGATCGGCCATGTCGTCCACCACTACGACGGCGCTGCGTACGTCGGCCGGGCCGACGGGCGGGTCGGGCCGCACGGGCTGCTTACCCGCAGTGAGGCCCTCGTCTTCCGCGACGGCGTCGGCATGGACGACACGCTCATCGACGCCTACGGCCCCTGGCGCCCGGACTACCTGGGCGGCGTCGAGCCGCTCCCGGCCGGCGCGCCGGCAGCGTTCGGCGCGGACCTGGGCTACCGGCACGAGCCGACCGGCCCGGCCGACACCATCCACGTCGCCGGCTGGTATGCCGACACCACCCGCAACGCCTACGACGTCCAGTTGTCCACCCCGGCCGATCCGCTACCCGGCCGCGGCCTGCTCCTCGGAGCGCAGGACCCGCTGGGCCACGAAACCCGGGTGACCCCGGACACATACTGGCTGCTCCCCGCGGTTGTACGCGACCCGGCGAAGCTGCCGACGACCGCCACCTACAACTACCGGGCCGGCCGGCCCAGCCGGGTCGTCGACCCGAACGGGAACGCGACGAACTACCGTTACCACCCCCTTGGCCTGCTCTCCGCGGTTTTTCTCCAAGGCCGCGGGGGTGAAGGCGGGACCGAGGAGCGCCCCGAGATCGGGTACAGCTACGACCTGTCCGCGTACGCCTTGCGCGGGCAGCCGATCTCCGTGCACACCGTCGCCCGGGTATGGCATGCCAGCGATCGTGCCGCCGGCACCCTGCCCGATGACGCCGCCGATAACGTGATCGAGACCCGGGAGTACTCCGACGGCTTCGGCCGGTTGGTGCAGAAGCGCGCCCAGGCCGACGACCTGGCTTTCGGTATCACTGGCAACGACGTCAGCGGCGACGACGTCGGACTTCTCGTCCCGGATGGGGGTGGCGTGCTGACGCCGGTGCCGGGCCGGGCCGGCGGGCCTGCTGTCGGCAGCCGCGTGGCCGACCGGGTCGTGGTCAGCGGCTGGCAGGTCCACGACAACAAGGGACGGATCGTTGAAACATGCGAGCCGTTCTTCGACTCGGGTTGGGACTACCAGCCGGAATCGGAGGCCCGGCAGGGAAAGCGGGTCGCCACCTTCTACGACCCTCGCGGTCAGGCAATCCGGGTGGTCAGCCCGGACGGGTCGCAGCGGCGCACCGTCTTCGGCGTGCCCGACGACCTGACCGCACCCGGCACCGTCGAGCCGACCCCGTGGACGGTCACGACCTACGACGGGAACGACCTCGCGGCAGTCAGCAGCGGCCCCGCCGGTGCCACGCTGGTCGGGCGGGCGCCGGCATCCCACCACTTCACCCCCGCGACAGCGTTCCTGGACTCGCTCGGCCGGACCGTCTGCCAGATCGTGCGCGGCGGCCCAAATCCGGCGTCGGACTGGCACGCCACGCAGACGGCCTACGACATCCGCGGGAACACGCTGACCGTCGTCGACGAGCTGGGACGCACCGCGTTCACCCACGCCTACGACCTGACGAACCGGCCGCTACGAGTCGACAGCATCGACGCCGGCCGGCAGATCACCATCCTCGACGCGGCCGGGAACGCCGTCGCCGCCCGCGACGCCCGCGGCTGCCTGACCCTGCGCACCTACGACGTGCTGAACCGGCCGGCCGCCGTGTTCGCCCGCGACCTGCCCGGCGACGTCCTGACAATGCGGGAGCAGCTCACCTATGGGGACGGCGGCGGCCCCGACCAGCCGGCCACCGACCGGGCGGCGGCCCGCGACCACAACCGGCTCGGCCGGCTGTGGCAGCACCTCGACGAGGCCGGGCTGGTCACCGTCGAGGACTACGACTTCACCGGCAAGGTGACCAGCCAGGTCCGCCGGGTCGTCAGCGACGCGGCGATCGCCGCGGCCGAGCCGGACGGCTGGACGGCGAACTGGGCGTCCCCCGGCGCTGCGGTCGCGGTGCTCGACCCGACCGAGTACCGGACGACCACCCGATACGACGCGCTGGGCCGGGCCGTCCGGGTCACCGCTCCGACCGCAGTCGCCGGGGAGCCGGACCGCGTCATCACCCCGGCCTACAGCCGGTCCGGGGCGCTACGGTCGGTGGCGGTCGACGGCGTGCCCTACGTCCGGCTGCTCGCCCACAACGCCCGCGGCCAGCGGGTGCTCGCCGCCTACGGCAACGGCACCTCGGACGGCACCGGGCCAGGACCGGTGACCCGCTACGCCTACGACCCGAACACGTTCCGGCTCGTCCGGTTACGCACCGAACGCATGGCGCCGGACGCCGGGGACACCTGGGCCGGGGCGGGCGGCACCGCCCTGCAGGACCTCACCTACACCTACGACCTGGTCGGCAACGTGACCACGATCGAGGAACGGACCACCGGCTGTGGTGTGGCCGACACTGCGGACGGCCGGGACATGCTGGTCCGCCGGTTCGGCTACGACCCGCTCTACCGGCTGACTTCGGCCACCGGACGCGCCTGCGCGGACATCGGAACACTCCGGCCGCTCGACGACGCGCCGCGCTGCGGGTCCTACCCGGCGGCACCGAACCAGGCCAACGCCCCCGATGTCACCGCCGGCTACCGCGAGAGCTACACCTACGACCCGGCCGGAAACCTGCTCGACCTGCTCTACCAGGTGACGACCGGGCCGGCGCCTCCGAGCTGGCACCGTGTGTTCGGGATGGGCAGTTTACCGCCGGACGAGTGGGCCGACGCGCCGACCAACAGGTTGACCAGTGTCCGCAACGGCGACCAGCCCGAGATCGCCCTCACCTACGACGTGGCCGGGAACCTGGAGACCGAGACCGATTCCCGTCGCTACACCTGGGACCGCGCCGGTCGGCTGGTCGGCTTCCGGACCACCGCCGGCACTGGAACCTCCGTCTCGGCCCGATACCTGTACGGGGCCGACGGCATCCGGGTAAAGAAGTGGGTCCGGCTAAACAACAGCGCCTCCCTCGACGAGAGCACCGTTTACCTCGGCGACCTCGTCGAGCACCATCGGTGGACCAAGCAGGGCGGCGGGCGTAACAGCCTGCTGCATGTCATGGACGGCACCAGCCGCATCGCCCTCATCCGTACCGGCACCGACGTGCACCCGGACGACGCCGGCCCCGCCATCCGCTACGCACTCGCCGACCACCTCGGCAGCGCCAGCCTCACCCTGGACGCCACCGGCGCCTGGACCAACCGCGAAGAGTACTTCCCCTACGGGGAGACCAGCTTCGGCAGCTTCCGCCGCAAACGCTACCGATTCACCGGCAAGGAACGCGACGAAGAATCCGGCCTCAACTACCACACGGCCCGCTACTACGCCCCGTACCTCACCCGCTGGACGAGCCCCGACCCCGCCGGCCAAGTTGACGGCTCACATCTATACAAGTACAGCGTGAACAGGCCGACAAACCATAGCGACCCGACCGGGACTCAGGCTTCTCCCATCCAGACGGTAGTGCTGGATGAGGAGAGGAGAGTATGCATCACGCCACCGGCGGACCCGAATTCGGCGTCCTCGTCGTCGGTTACCAGCATAGCGCCATCGGATCCCCGTATCGAAACTGAGATACCGGTGGCGGAACTGGCACCAAGGGGGAGGAACGTAGTGTGGCAGCCGGAAGGTTCAGGTGAAGGAAAACCCTTCATGTACGTCATCTGCCCAACCTGCCACGGCACGGGACCCCAGCCGGGAAGTTGGAGCAGGGAGCTTAATAGGCGGGAACAGAAGGAGTTGGCACTGATCAATGCTGTTGGGCTAACGGTCATTTCTGCCGGAGCGCTCGGGCCACTCGCCGGTGGCGGAGCGATCGGCGGGTCGGGTCTTTCGCTAAGCGGAAACGCATTGACACTCAACTTCGTTGAAGTGCTATCTGCCGCCACCGTCAAAACGGTCGTCGCTTCAACTGGAATTGCGGTCGCTGCAACGATGGACTGGCCGGAGTTGGGCGGAAGCGGCGGCGGCGGAAGACCCCCTTTGAAGCTACTCCATCCGAGCAGTTCTCTACGGCAATCGTCGCTGGCGTACTGGCGGAACACGGAAACAGAGAAGATCATTGAATCTTTCCGACCTGGTTCCCGGCTAGTTGACGCCAGCGAACATCTTCAGATCCGCGGTAGTGACGGGATGGTATTTCAGGGAAATACTCGACTCACGGTTCTCATTGAACGCGGAATCGATATCAACGCTTTGAATCTGTGGGATATTGCAGAGATCCTCTAAGGATTCGTAATGAAATAACTTTATCATTTGATGATGCTTTGACATCGTCTTGTGATTACTTCGGTAGATC
>NZ_CAKJTM010000112.1:0-13470 GCF_917627345.1 Protofrankia sp. CiP3
TCCCTACCGCGACCCCGCCGGACGCCGCTCTTGCGGGGGCGAGCTCGCCCATCTCGCCTTTCCGGATATCCACCCGCGGGAAAGTGCGGCCCGTAAGGGATGGTGCTGGCGTGCACCGGTGGGGTCGGAGAAGAACCGATTGCGGGTCGGTGCCGGTCAGGGAATGGTGATGCCGGCGACCCGCAGTGCCGAAACGAGGAGGACCTGCGGGGCGCTCGGGGAGAAACGGGCCTTCCACAGGGTCTGTGCCAGAGCGTGGCGGGTGACGGTGATATGTCGAGTGTGGTCGATGGTGACGGTGACCCATTCGGTGGTGAACGTGACAGGCGGGTCGGCGCGGGTGAATCCGGCGTGGAGGAGAACGTCGACAAGCTCATCGGTCATGATGGGACCGCTAGTGTCGATCTTCGGTTGCTCGCCGCCGTTGGTGGCGGGGCTCGGGGTGGGCATGGTGGAGTCACCTTCCTGTCGTGGCGGGGGTTGCAGGCGGCGGGGACGGCGGTAGTCGACGGTCAGACCGCCCGGCAGGACGTGGGGCGTTGACCAGAAAGCGATGAAGCCGTTGATCCGGCGGCTGTCGCGGGCCAGCACGTCCGGACCGACGTCGGGGTGTCCGTCCAGGTGGTAGAGGGCGTGTGTGGACAGGTCAAGCCATGCCCGCGCGCAGAAGGCGTGTAGTTCGTCCTCCATCCGGTGGACACCGCAGCCGCCGTGTTCGAGCCACCGGGCAATGGCGGCGACCTGTATCCGGGCGGCGTCGTGTGCGTGTGGACCGGGGAGCGGCCCGGACGGCCATGTCGGCTGGGCTGCGGTGAACCCTACCCGGACGAGAAAGGCGCCTACCTGGGTAAGGCTGTCACCCAGCAGCCTGAAAACCAGCTCTGCGCGCATTCCTGCGTCCTGTCCCACCAGCGGACCTGCCATCTTTTGCTACCTTCCTGCGGCGGTCCAGTAATCCAATTTGATACAGGGATGGGCTGATCGTGACCCGGGTCCGGGCGTCCATCGCGCGGGAATGGCGGCCGGACGGCTGCGAAGATAACTTGATTGTTTCGGGTGCGGCAACCGTTCTGGAAAAAGAGTCATGAAATCGGCGAAGAGATCTGTGTCACATTCGACTGGGGCTGGCTGAAGCCGGTGGTTCGGAGGTACTTCTGAATCCCCGGCGCGGAAATAGTCCGCGCACCGGCCGATAGGAGCAGCCGCCATGACGACAACCGCCGGTATTCCCGCCGCGGAGCGGAAAACATCCGCGAAGGACAGCGTGCGGGCCGCGCTGGCCGCCGCGGACAGGCCCGTCACCGTCGCCGATCTGGCCCGGGCGACCGGGGTCTCGCGTTCCAGCGTCGCCGCGGCGTTGACCACTCTGGAGACCGCCGGTCAGGCGCAGCGCAGGCGGGATGACCGGGTCGGGGGCCCGACCGCCCCCGATCGGTGGGCCGCCGTCGAGCCGCACGCCGGACCCGCCGACACGCCCGCACCCGTCACCACACCGGACATCGCCGTCAACGAAGCGGCGGCACTGCTCACCGGCACCGGCACCGGCGACGACGCGGGCCCGCCGGCCGCGGAGGACGCGATGCCCGCTCCGGACAGCGACAGCGACCCCGCCCCGGAAAACGGCGACGGGGAGCCGCCGGCCATCGATGACGCGCCGCCCGCCTGGGACACGGCATCCGGGGTGGTGGACGCCGGTACCGCCGCATCCGCGGGGGTTGAGATGCCGGCGGCAGCCGGGGACGGTGCGGAGACGGTCGCGGACGGAGAGACGGCCGACGGCGCTGCCGCACGCGGACAGGAGGACGAGCATCCGGCGGCGGACGGTGACGCCACCGCCGAGTTGGCGGCGCAGATCGTGGACGCGGTGCGGCTGGTCGCCGCGTGTGCCCAGGTGTGCCCGAGCGCGCGCTGCCCGCTGAAGCCGGGCCGGGCGGCGCGGGACCGCGGCCGGCGGGTGGCGGAGCCGCGGGCGAACAGTGACGGGCAGCCCCGGATGCGGCCCGGTGAGCTTACCCGGATTGTGGGCGGGTTCCTGCGGGACAACGCGGAGGTGGCGTTCACCGCCCCCGAGGTTGCCCGCGAGCTGGCCCGGTCCTCCGGCGCTATCGGCAACGCCCTGGGCAACCTTGTGATGTCCGGGGAGGCCCGGCTCGTGACCGACAAGCCCCGCCGCTATCAGGCAGCGGTACCGGCCAGCTCGCGCCCGACCGGTACCGCCAGGCCAGGGCAGGCGATGGTGCCTGGGACGACCACCCAGTCCCTTGTTCCGTCTCTTCCGTCGAAGGGACTTCTCTGATGCCCGCTGATCCCGAATGTCTCTCGCGGGTGGCTCTGTCCGTGATCGAATCGGGCGGGCAGGTGCGGGGCGGTACGCGATCGCGGGCCGGTCACCGTGTGGGCCGGGCTGGCCGGCCCACACCCGGGCTGGCCGGCTGCTGTGCCCCAGAGACGACGAACAGAGCCACCCGGCCTCGACGTTTTGGATATGGCCGGCGCCGACGGGACCGCCCATCGGTGCCGGCCAGCAGCGCGACCAGCGCCGGCTGTCACCGGCTCCTGTACCCACCCGCACACCCGGCTGATCATCACCGGGCAGGACGTCACCGACGAACTGCACCAGCCCTGTCGTGCCGCCGAGCCGAGCTGCTCACCGGCGACGAGGCGGACCGCCGGGGCGCCGGGCACGCCGAGGGCGACGGCCTGGACGGGGTACTCCAACGGCCAGCCGGGCTGGGTCGCGATCCGGATCTCGGCGCCCGGGTCGCACATGCCGAGCACGTTGATCAATTCCTGGGCGCTCATGGGAAATCTCTCCTCGGGGTGTGATCCGATGTCGGGTGGGGTCGGGGGTGGGTCAGCGCGCGGATCCGGGATGGATCTGCGCGACCAGATGCTGGTCACCGTGGGCGAGGGCGGCTGCTTCCCAGGAGCGGTAGTCCGCGAAGACGATCACGTCGGTGTCGGTGTTCATCGGCAGGGCGCGCAGTTCCCGAGCGACCGTGGCTGGGGTGTGGTGCGGTGCCAGATAGGGCGTGGGCAGGACGACTGGCGCCTCGGCATCGGTGTGCAGAACGGAAAGGATCGTCCTGATGTCGGTCGGGTGCGGGAAGACCTCGATCCGGTCGCGGGGCATGACGGGCCTCCAGACGGGGGTTCTGGGTCCGGGTGGTGGGCTCAGGGCATGTCGGGGACGGCCACGGGCACCCCGGCGCCGTGGAGCACATTGATGATCACGAGAAGTGGGGTGGCGGGGCTGAAGGTCACCGACCAGCGCAGGATCCGCGCCGGGTCCGGTCCGAAAACGTGGATCTCGACGTGTCCGTCGTCGAGGATCATGCGGAGCCGGTCTCGGTCGAACATGACTGCGCCGGGTCGTCCGGCCGGCTGCTCCTCACAGGGGGTGAACCCGGTCTCCTGGAGTAGGTCGAGGAGGTCCGGGCCGTCGGGGGTTGCGTCGGTGTCATACATGGCGGGGGCCTCACAGGGTAGAGATCACGGGCGTGGATGTGCCCTGGTCGTCGAGGTCGATGGGGTAGTCGAGGTCCTCGTCCTCGTCGATGAGGAACAGTCCGTCGCTGATCTCGAAGTGGCAGGCGTTGTCGGTCAGGCCGTCGAGGTAGTCCACGGCCTCGCAGGCGCTGGCCCACAACGCCTCCGACAGGTCGTCGTCGGCGTGGCGGGTACCGCCTACGTCCGGGCGGACCGCGGCCCAGGCGTCGAGGATCTCCTGGTCATCCTCGGTGACCGGCATACCGAACTCGATCGCTACCTGGATGATTGCCGCAGCGAGTTCGCTGCCGCTGTACAGGGCGGACCCGTCAACCCAGCACCCGGCGAGCCGTGGGCTGATCTCGACCCGGACAGCTGGGTCCACCGGCCGGTACCTGATGACATCCCGTATGGACATGACAATCCCCTTTCCTTTGACATGAGTGGCGGACCGAAAGTCATCCGAATAACTGCGCGTCTTTCAATTTTCCCGTTTACGGGAATGTGTTTCGCGCTTTCCGTTCGGGTGGTCCGTATTGCGTTGTAGAACCACACTAACTCGACTCCGCGGGGGCGTGAAGCGCTTTTCCATGACTCTTTTGACAATATTCGTTAAAGAGTTATGGAAAGCATCTTGCCTGATTGTCAGTTGCGAGGTACGCGCGCATACGCGAATGGAAAACGGGCGGAAAGAGTCATGAAAATCGTTCGTGAATTGGGTTGCTGAACGGGTGTGCGTCGAGCTATTCTGATCGTGTTTCATGGAGAATGTGTCGTGGAAAGGGGGTCGGGTGGACGGAACGCGCGGCGCGCGGGCCGGCCGTGGGTGAGGCGCCTTTCGGCCACGGCGCGGCGGACGAGATGCTGCCCTTTCGCCCGGGGCAGGGCCGCGTCCGTCCCGGGCAAGGCCCGTCCGCCGCCTCTACAGACGGGGCCAGGGAACACGGTTCCGCCTGTAGAGGCGTAAGCCGACGGGTGGGGACAACACACGTGTGGCGGGTTGGGACCGCCCCGGTAGGGGTGGCGCCGGCCCGCCGTTCGTGTGTTGTGCACGCCTGGTCGGCGAGTCTGGGCAGTCTCCCGAGGGGGTGCGGCCCGCTGACCTGGCATTTCGTGTTGCTTGACCCCTCGCTCCTGAGAGCGAGGGGGTTCCGAGGGTGCTTCCGGGGGCCTGACGAGGGGGTCTTTCGGTCTGTTTTCCTACCGCTGGTCTGACCGATCGGCTGCGTGTCAGATCCTCCGCCGCTGATGCTCTGGTCACCGTCGTCCCATGCCCGCCACGAGGCCGGGTGGATTCGACCGGTTCTCCGCATCGACAGCACGTCGCTCACCGGTGGATTTCCCGTTCCCACGGTTTCCTGCCGGCTCCGTCGCGGATGGTGGCATGATAGCTCGACGGCCATTCCATCCACACGGTTTGCCGTCACCGCCGTCCACGCCATTCAAATTCCCTTCCCAGCCGATTTCCCGGTGTGCCGCCTTTGTCAGCCTGGAGCGGTCGAAACCTTCTGCATGAGCCGGTCCGTCTGCGCCCCACTGGTAGGGCAGGCCGAGTTGGGCGGCGGCGTAGTCGACGGCAACCAAGGCAGCCGGGGACGGCGCGGCGTCCCCGGCACCGCCGCCTACCGGGGATGTATCGGGGGTGGTGTAGGCGGCGGTGATGGTCAGGACCCGCGCCACATATACGTCATCATGATTATACCGCCTATACCGATGTCGGCATAGCAGCCATTATGCCGGCCCTTTGGTTATGCCGACCCCGGATCGGGAACTCCTGTCAAGGAAGGGAACGGGGACAGGAAGCGTCGGCATAATGCCCGCTGCGGCGGAGGCGACCAGGGCGTATGTTGCGCGGGTTCTTGCCGTGGCGGCGTCCTATAGCCAGGTTTCCACGCCAGCTGTCGCCGGCGGGGGTGACGCTGGTGGTGTAGCCGCGAGCTGGGCGCTTTCCCAGGTGGGCACCCCGTATGTGTGTGGGGCGGTGAAACTCCCGGGGTCGGATTCGACTGCTCCGGGCTGACCTGGGCCGCCTACCGGGCAGCCAGAGTCGGGCTGCCCCGGGTGGCCCAGGCCCAGTTCGACGCCGGACTCCGTCTGCCGGCCGGCGCTGAACTTCAGCCCGGTGACCTGGTGTTCTTCGGCGGTGGGCCGGACGACGTCACCCACGTCGGTCTCTATCTGGGAGTCCGGGACGGCCGGCCGGTGATGGTCGATGCGCCTCATCGCGGCGCAGCCGTCCGGGTTGAGGCGTTTCCCACCACGGTGGGCGCCGCCTGGGGTAACGAGATCTACCTGGGCGCCACCCGCCTCGCCGGGTAGGGATCGCAGCTCGATGAGCGGTTGGTTCCACAGTCGATCATGACCCGAGTAGCAGGAAAATGATCTATTTGAGCAAGGATGCTCGGGCCCGCGCATGGCGGACTCGATCAACGTGTCGGCGATGCCCCAGCCCGTTGGCGAGGAGCGTCGCACGAGGCGAAGCCAGGTCGAGTGCGTGCGCGTCCGGCCCGACCTTCATGAGGGCCTCCGCAGGCTCCCGGCGTGGCCGTCCGATCCGTAGGATGATGGGACGGCATCGCGTGTCGGTCACCGGTTGGGTGAGGCATGGAGGTGCCCGTGAGATTGCCTTACGGAGGCATTCCACACATGTCAGTCGAGTTGAACCACACTATCATCCACGCGCGGGACAACCGGGAGTCTGCCGAGTTTCTAGCGCACATCCTCGGTCTTGAGGTCGGGACCGAATGGGGTCCGTTCATACCGGTCTCCACCAGCAACGGAGTCACTCTGGACTTCGCAACGATTCCGGCGGAATCGATCGTGATGCAGCACTACGCCTTCCTCATCTCCGACGGGGAGTTCAACGACACCCTCGACCGAATCCAGGCGGCCGGGATCCGCTACTACGCCGATCCTCACCTGAATCAGCCTGGGGAGATCAACCGAAACCACGGTGGCCGGGGCGTGTACTTCATGGATCCCGCGGGGCATGGTATGGAAATCATCACCCGTCCGTACGGCAGCCACCACCAGCCGACGGCGGTCTGAGGCAGCGCCGGGGAGTGCCCGAGCAACGGTGTAACACCCAGCGCCAGCGGGCCGTTTCCGCAGGTGAAGGCCCCGTTTTGGTAGTTATCGGGAAATCTTCCGACAGCCCCCTGGGAAGATCGACGCTGTTGTGGGCGCCGGAGACATACAGGTAGCAGGCCGTCGAGTAGACGGCGTCGACCGGGTTGGTGATATCGGCCCTGCCGTCCCCGTCCCCATCGACCCCGTAGGCGGCGAAGGCTGTGGGGGCGATTCGGCTGATCATGGCTGGTCGGAGTGCGGGCGGGGTGGGCGGGGAGACGGCGCGTCGCCTCCGCCGGGCGGCTGCGCGTTTCCCGGGGGGATCGGAGTGCCGTAACGGTCGGTGAGATCGTCGAGGCTGAGCCGGTGGGTGTCGTGGAGGGGTAGCCAGACCGGGCCGGCTGGGGCCAGGTCGGCGGCATGTCCTGGGGTGCGGGGTGCGGGGTGCGGCCAGCGGGTCGGGGGTGGCGGTGATGACGGGGACCGGGCCGTGTACCGGGTGTGCGGTGAGCCGGGCGCGCAGGTGGGTTTCCCGGGCGGCGCTGGGCAGCCAGATCAGCAGTGGGCTGGGGATGCCGGAGGCGGCCGCGAGCCGGGCGTAGCCGGGCAGTTTGCCGGTCACCCGGGTCAGCGGTTCGCTGCCGGTGTCGTACTCGACGTGGAAGTCCAGCCGCCGGGCCGCGGTCTGCCAGGTGCCGTAGCCGTCGGGGCGTGTGTACTGCCCCCAGACGGTGGCGGCGCGTTGCTCGGACCACCAGACGGTCAGCCCGCGGCCGGCGGGCAGCGCCCGGGTGGTGTGGATCCAGGCGACGAACAGGCCGTTGGAACCGACGAGGTGGGCGAGGCGGGTGGAGTGGGCGAGGGTGAGCAGCCTGTCGTGGCGGTAGCCCAGTTCCCGGACGCTGACCCCGCGTCCGGCGGCGAGGACCTGCGCGCCGGCCGGGCCGAGGGTGTAGTGGTAGGGGACCATCCGGGGCCCGTGGAACGGCCGTGCCCGGTCGAGTGCGCCCAGCTGGTGCAGGGTGGTCAGGCGGACCTGGGCGGTGCGCTCCCCGTCGAAACACAGCCGGGTGATCTGGGCGCTGGTGAGGACCTGATGTTCGGCGAGCATGTCCAGCAGCCACCGGTCGCGGGCGGTGAGCCGGCAGGCCAGCTCCCACAGTGCCGCCTGCGGCCCGCCGCCTCCCAGACGCCGTGGGCGCCGCCGGGGCGTGCGGGCGCTCACCGGTGACCTTCGCTGGCCGGTGGGGCGGGACGGGTGCGGGGGTCCCCGCTGGGAGCTGTGCCGCTCCCGGCGGTGGGGGCGGTGTGTCGGCGGGCGGCGGCCCGCAACGTCTGCGCCCGGCCCGGGACGGCCGCCGGTAACGGGCGGGTCCGGACGGTGAACGCGGTGGTGTCCGCGGAGTCGACGATGAGGCGAAGCGCGGCGGTGTAGGCGGGCAGGCGGGCCAGGTCGTGGTCGGTCAGGACGGGGCTGACGTGGCGGGCGAGGCCGGCGGCGTCCGTGGGTGAGCAGGCGAAGAAGATTTTTGTGCGGGCGTTCGTGGACAGGGCGTCGGCGAGCTCGCCGGGCAGTTGGCGCAGGTGCTGATGCGCCAGGGTCAACGAGAGCCGGTAGCCGCGGGCCTCGGCGAGCATGTCCTCGACCGCGCCGGGCAGGGTGAGGAAGTTCTGGCATTCGTCGAGGTAGCAGGCGGCGTCGGGACGGCGTTCGGGGGCGCGGCGTGCCCGCTGGAGTACGGTCTGCCACACTTTCGCCAGCACGATCGAGCCGAGGATCTGGCAGGCGTCCTCGCCGATCTGGCCCTTGGGGATGCGTACGAGCAGGATTCCGCCGCGGTCGAGGACGTCGGTGAGGTTGATGGCCGACGGGCCGGCGGCCAGCGCCTGGCGGACGAATCGGCGCAGCAGCAGGGCGCGCAGCTTGTTCAGGATGGGGCCGGTGGCCTGGGACCGGGCCCCGTCGGACAGGTCGGTGTACCAGGTCCAGAAACCGGCCAAAACCGGGTCGGTGATCCCGGCGGTGGTCCGGCGGCGAAATGTCGGGTCGGTGAGCAGCGAGACGATGTCGAGCAGTGTCGGCACCGACCCGACGGCAGGTCCCTGGCCGGGGCCCTTACCGGGGGCGGTTCTGCGGGTGAGGAGGGTGAGGCAGGCGGCGCGCAGCAGATCGTCGGTACGCGGCCCCCACGCGTCCACCCAGATCCGGCGGAAGATCCCGACAAGCTGGTCGGTGGCGAGATCGGGGTCGTCGCCGTCCAAAATGTTCAGGCACGGTGGCGGCGCGGTGTCCTGCGGGTCGAGGACCACGACCCGTTCAGCGGTCCCGGCGGGCAGGCGGGCGAGCAGGTCGTTGACCAGGTCCCCCTTGGGGTCGATGACCACCAGGCCGCGGCCGGCGGTCGCATCATCGAGGATCATGTTGGCGAGCAGGGTGGATTTGCCGGAGCCGGTGGCGCCGAGCATGTGGACGTGATGGCGACCGTCAGCCCGACCGGCCGGCGCCGGCCCGCCTCGGCGTCCCCGATCACTTTCACGTCCGCCCCGCTGTGGGGGATGCCGGCTGGTGGTGCGACAGCGGCGGCGCCGGCGCGGGTGAGCCCGGGTACGGCGGTGTCATAGGGCAGGTGGGCGAGGGCGGCGAGTTCGTCGACGGCGAGCAGGTCGCCGCGGTGCAGCCGGCGGGCGGCGAGCACCCCGGCCGGGTCGGGCAGCGTGAGGCGGCGCAGGTAGTTGTGGCCGGCGTAGAGCTGGTAGGTGGCGGCCATCGCATGCGCCCGGCCACGCAGGGCGGCAACCGCGGCGCGCCGGGCGGCCCGGTCACCCGGCTGGCTGGCGGTGGCGGCCGTGTAGGTACAGGACGCCTCCCAGCGGGGTTGGACGGTTTTGAGGCCGATCGCCCGCGACGCCGCGGATTCCTCCGGCGGGGTCGGCCCCGCCCGGCGCACCACCGCGCCCGGGTCGGGGCGCCGGCCGGTGCGCGGGGTCACCGCGTCCAGCAGGCGGGAGAACGGGCTCGGGACGTACTGACCGCGTTGGCGGGCCGCGGCGCGCCGTGCCAGGGCGAGGCGGCGGCCGGTGACCGGCCGAGCCAGGATCTGCACAACCGCGGTCTCGTCGTCGTCCAGCTCGGAGACAGCGGCGAGCAGCGCCCGCACCGGGTCCCCGCCCGGGTCCGCCCGCAACGGTAGGACGTCGGGGCGGGCCAGCCGCAGCTGCCCACCGACCGCGAGCACCCCGCGAGGCAGCGGTGATGTGGCGGGGCGGGTAGTGGTACGGGCGCCGGGCCAGGCGGCCTGCACGGCCCGCTCCACCATCCCGGGCGGTACCGGGCCGGGTACCCACAGCCGGATGGTCGTGCCCGCCTGGCCGGCGAGCAATTCCCAGCCCAGATGCGGCTGGCCGTGCACCAGCCGCTGCCACGGCGGGCGGAGCAGACCGGTCATCTGCCCCCAGAAGACGGCGGCGGCTTCCGGGTGGACCTCGGGCGGGCTGAGGATCTCCACGGTGCGTGCCCCGTCGGCCAGGTGCCGGTGGCGGGCGGCGCGGATCCGCCCCCGTGCCAGCACCGCGGTGGTCAGCAGGACGACAGCGGGAACACCGAGTGGCAGCCACCAGTCCGCTGCCAGCTCGGTGAGGCGGTGCGCGAGGTCGACGGCGACCTGCGCCGGGTCGGGGAGCACTCCCGGCCCGACAGCCGGGGCCAGTGGTGGAGGCGGGGGTGGTGGCAGCGGAGCGGGTGAAGGCATGCGAGATCTCCGGAACGTGGGGAAGAACGGGGGAGGGTGACGAGCTGGGTGGGCGGGCAAGGGCCGCAGGGCGCGGGTCAGCAGGGGTCGGCGTCCTGCGCCGGGGCCGGCGCGGTGACGGCGGACAGGCCTTCCGCCGGGTCGTCGGCGGGAGGGCCGGAGTCCGGGCTGGTGCCGGCGAGGCCGGGCAGGGCGGCCTCGGCCGGGTCGGTCGTGATCAGAGCGTGTTCCCGGCGTGAGGCGTTGGCATGAAAGGCGGTCCGACGACCCGGCCCGGTGATCAGTAGGGCGTCGCCGGGCCGGGCGGTGAGGAGATGCGCGGCCTCTCCCGCACTGAGGTGGAAGGTGGCGCGGATGTCGGTGATGGCGGTGGGGTCCTGACGCAGCAGGATCTGGGTCGCGGCGTTGGCGACGACCGCCCGGCCCAGGTCGGAGCCCAGCAGGTCGGCGGCGTCCTGGGTGACCACGGCCAGGCCGGTCCAGTGTTTGCGGGCCGCTTTGGCGAGTTGGAACAGGAAGCGGGCGCCCGCCGGATGCGCCATGAGCATCCATGCCTCGTCGACCACGACCATCCGCCGCCGGCGGTGGGCGGGGTCGGCGACCTGCCGCCAGATCGCGTCCAGGGTGAGCAGGGTGCCGGCCGGGCGCAGCTCGTCGGGGAGCTGGCGGAGGGAGAAGACGATGAGATGACCCTGGGGGCTGGTGGAGGTGGGACCGTCGAACAGCGTCCGGTGGCTGCCGGTGGTGAACGGGGCGAGGCGGCCGGCCAGCGCCGGCCCGGCTGGGTCCTCCGCGTCGGTGGCGAGTGCGCCGGCCACGTCTTTGAGCAGCGGGGCGGGCCGGTCCCAGGTCGCGGGGTCCGCGCTGATCCCGGCCGCCCGGTAGGCGGCCAGGATTGCCCGGTCCACCGCCGCCCGCCCGGCCGCATCCAGCCCACCCCGGCTGTCCTGATCGTCCCGGCCGCCGAGGAGGGTGGCGAGCAGGGTGTGGCAGAACAGTGCCCGGCGGGTGCGCAGGTCCGGGTCGTGGCGGGCGTGAGCGGGCAGGTCGAGCGGGTTGAGGTGGACGCCGGGCGCGCCGAGCGCCAGACGGGTGCCGCCGGCCGCGGCGGACAGCTGGGCGTACTCGTCTTCCGGGTCAACGACGGCGACCTGGACCCCCTGGTACAGGGATCGCAGCACGTCGAGCTTGGTCAGGTAGCTCTTGCCGGCGCCGGAGGCGGCCAGCGTCACCGAGTTGTAGTTCGGCATGGCCCACCGGTCGTGCACGACCAGTCCGGCCGAGTGCAGGTTCGCGCCGTAGACGACGGGGCCGGCGCCCGGTCGCTCCACGTCCGGCACGGGTAGGTCCGGGGTGGAGAACGGGAACGCCGCGGCGAGCGCCTGGGTGTCGAACGTGCGCCGCAGCCGGAGTAGATCCACCCCGAGCGGGAGGCTGGTCGCCCAGCCCTGTACCGCCCGGAAGGTCGCCGGTTGGACGGACAGCAGCAGGCTGTGCGCCAGCGCGGTGACCCGGGCGCGTTCCTCTGCCAGCTCGTCGGCGCTGTCGGCGTAGACCGTCACGTACAGGCCGAGGGCGAACAGCCGGGACTCGCCGCGGGCGAGCCGGCCGGCCAGGTCGGCGGCGTCGTGGGCGGCGGCATCCAGTTCCGGGTCGGCGAGCCGGCCGGCGGTGGCCTCGGCGCGCCGGCCGGATTCCAGCCGGCCCAGCTGCCGGCGCAGCCGCACCGCTGCCACCGGCGGGGGGATCGGTTCCACGTGCACGGCGACGTCCACCCGGCCGGGGTGGGCCAGCAACGGCTCCAACCATCCCGGGCCGACCTCCCGCGGGTAGCCGATCACCGTCACCGTGGCCGTATACACATCCCCGATCTCCAGGTGGCGGGCGGTGACCTGGAGGCCGGGCGGGGTCAGCAACACCGGCCCGCCGACCGTCGGCAACCCCGGTCCCGACCGGGACGCCCGGCCCAGATGGCGTAGGCGGGACGGGCGGCGGTTCATCGCCCACCCCCGGTAGAAGGCGCGGTGGTGATGGTGCCGGTGGCGGTCACCCCGGCGGGTGGAGGTGGGCCGCCGGGGTGGGCGGCGGCGGCGAGCAGCGCGGTGACCGCGTCCGCGTCCAGCACTCGCACCCTCAGCCCGGCGGTCGCGAGCAGACCGGCGGCGTCCGCGATCCGCCGCAGCGCCCGGCCGGCCGCGGCGTCACGGCCCCGGCTTCCCGCCGGTAGGGGTTCGCGGGCGGTGAGCAGGATCTGGCGGGCCAGCAGGGTTCGCCGCGCGGCGAGACCGTCGAGGAAAGCGGCGTGGTCGACGGCGGCGGCCCGCAGCGCCGGGTGCGGCAACGCGGGGGCTTGGCCGCGGATCCGGGTGATGTGCGGGGTGAGACGGACCGGCGCGGCCCGTACCGTGATCTGTACCGGCCCGGACAGCGCGTTGAGCATCCGGGCGAACGCGGTGACCTGGGCTTGCCGGTCGCTGTCCGTACCGAGGGTGAAGTGGACCCCGTCGACCTCGGCGATCACCGCGAGACCGTCCGCGCCTAGATCCACCACTCCGGCCGCGTCCACGGTGTGGGCCAGCGGCCGGGCCGCCACCGGCGAGTTCCGCCGGGTGGCGTCGAGGCCGGGCAGCCAGCCCGCCTGGGCGGGTAGCCCCTCGGGTGCGGGTAGGTGAACGTGGGGGGCGCGGCGGTGGGCCAGCGCGGCGGTGACGTACCGGTCCAACGGCAGGCCGCCGCGTTGGCCGAGCGCGAGCGCGGCCCCGGCGGCCAGCAGCGGGATGCCCAGAGCGGCGACCAGCGGCAGCGGCAGATACGGGGAGGCCGCCCGGTACAGGACCGCGACCGCCAGCACGGTCGGGACCAGCAGCGCCAGCTGGTGGGCGGTCAGACCGGCCAGGATCCGGTCCGGCCGGTCCACATCCGCTGGAATCCGGACCCGGTCGGCAGAGCTGGCCGGGGTAGAAGGATGGACGGCAGGCATGACACCTCCACAACACGACGGATGGAAAGACGACAGGCCGTGCGCGCCGCGCCGGACAGCAGCGGGCCGACCGGACATCCGGCCGGACGGGACTGTGGCGGAACCGGACGGGCCGCGAGTAGGGAAGTCCGGGGAAAAGACGCCGGTGAAACTGGTGTGTCAGACGTGGATGCGGGGGTGTCA
>NZ_CAKJTM010000113.1:0-13310 GCF_917627345.1 Protofrankia sp. CiP3
TCATGCGGTCCTTTCTGTGCTGTGACGGTCAGCGGCTCGGGCTACGGGCAGGCGTGGCAGTAGTGGCCGGCCGGGTAGGCAACGGGGCTGCCGTTGTGGCGGTTCCCGGCTGGGGCGGGCCTGGGAACGCCGCACTCAGCGGACTGCCACCCCGCGGGGCGCCGGCCGTCGCGGTGGTCTTCTGCGCCGGCGGGCTGGATGCCACCGGATCGGCGGGAGTCTGATCCGGGCTGGCGGAAGACTGGTCGTCCGCCGCTGGCTGCTCCAGGCCAGGATCCGGATCCGGTGGTCCGCCTGAGGGCGGAGGAGGCAGTACCGCAGCCGGTTCCACGTCTTGCGGATCCCCGGCGGTCACCGGGATGTCGGAGGACGCGGCAGAGGCAGGCAGGACAGGGACTGGTGGTGGGCCGGCGGGGACGTCCGGGCTGATCTGCTCGTCGACCAGGAGCTGGACGACCTCCTGCGGGTTCACCCCGGTGGCCTGCGCGGCGTAGGCGGTGAGTGAGGCGATGTGGTCGGCTTCGGCGGCCAGGATCGGCAGGACCGTGCGGACCGCGTCCACCTGCGCCTGTGCATGCCCGGCGGCCAGTCCCGCCGCGTAGGAGGCGACGTGATGGTCGATCGCCACCTCCGCCATCAGCCGCATGTCCTGGCCGTGGAGCAGGACTGCGGCCAGCGCAGGTACCCCCCCGGTTTGCAGCACCTGCGCCGGGTCGGCGCCCTCCGGCAGCTGCGGCACCCACACCTGCCAGTCATCGCGCAGCAGTTCGTAGGCTGCCACCGCTCCCTGCCGGCCGCCGGCGTCGGCGTCGAACGCCAGCAGCGCCCGCCGGCGTGGTTCGGCGGGGCCGCGGCCGGCGGCGTGGCGCAGCGCGGCGGCGTGCCCGGCGGTGAACGCGGTCCCCGACGGGGTCACCGGCACCTGTCCGGTGATGATGCTGGCGGCCAGCAGGTCCATCGCGCCCTCGACCACAACCGGGACCGCACCCCGGGCCAGGGCCTCCCGTCCCTCGTACAGCCCCAGCAGCAGCTCACCCTTGTGGTACAGGGCGGTCTGAGGGCTGTTGAGGTATTTCATGCCGTCGGGGGCCTGGCCGCTGATGTCCCGGCCGATCCAGCCGACCACATGCCCATCGAGGTCCCGTACCCCGATCATGATCCGGTTCCGGAACAGACTGCCCAGCTCCCCCGACCGGGGGCTGGGAGTCATCAGCCCGGAGGCGGCCAGTTCCGCCGGATTGAACCCCTGCGCGGACAGATACTCCCGCAGCATGCTCCATGCCGGTGGGGCGTAGCCGACCACCCAGCGACTCTCGGAATGCAGAACGTGGGGCAGTACCTGACCGGTCAGGCCCCGGCCGGTCAGGTACTCTCGCGCCACCGCCCCACCCTCGCCCAGCAGCTGGGAACGGAAGAAGACCACGGCCGCAGCCTGGACCTCCCGCAACCGCTCGACCGACACGTTCTGCCCCGCCGACCCGGACGGGGCAGAAGCCGCCGTGGTCCGCACCGGCCGTGGCTGCGGTGCCGGTTCCGGTGTTGCCGATGGAGGTGCTGGCGCGGCTACCACCGGGGACGCTGCCGGGACAGTGCCGGACGCCACCGCAGCAGTGAGCTGCGCCTGGCGGGCCACGCGGGCCAGGTCCCGCGCGGCGGTCCGGCTGGCTTGGTGCCGCACGGCGTGGGCGGCTTGAACCGCGTCCAGCAGCGGGCCGGCGACCGCCAGGACCTCTTCCAGCCCGGCCCGCACATTCGCAGGCGGGCCCTCCGGCCGTACTCCCGGCGGCTCCGCCGGGTCGAGTCCGGCGCGTACGGCCACCAGCCAGGTCACCGACCCCACGTCCGCCGTGTCCGGCCCGACATCGGACACCCGCACCGATACCAGATGGTGGATCAGCCGCAGCACGGACTGCTCCGGGGTCTCCCCGGTATGTAGCCGCAGCACCCTTTGGGTGACGTCCTGCTCGCTGCGGGCGGGACCGCCGCCGGCAGGAGCGTCCTCCCACACCCGCTGATAGCCCCAGGAAGCGGCGAGGTCAACCAGAGTCCGCCCGACCACGGCCGGCGCCAGCGGGACCGGTGCCGTCGGCGGCAGTCCGGAGGTCTGGGTGAGGTCGTAGACCTCGGTCGGCTCGCCGGTGTGGATCGACGGCAGCAGTAGCCCCCGCTCCCCCCGGCGCACATGCCGGCGGACCGTCCGCCAGCCCGTCGCAGTCGCCAGCACGGTCGCGCCGGGCCGTTGGGCGTGGATTGCTACTGCGGTGTCCGCTCGTGGCCAGCGTGCCGCCACACCCAGTAGTTCGGCCCACTGCCCCGGCTCATGGATCGAGCGAGCATGCTCGGCGATCCGCGCCGCCATCTGCATGGCCGGATCCTCCGGCTGGAGAGTGGCGCTCACCGTACCTGTGGCGCGTCCGCGCTCAGCCGGCCCGACTCCTCCTGGAGCCCGCGCACCAGGGTTTCGAGCATGTCCGTCCGCTCCTGCTGCCGGCGCTGTTGTTCCACCAGACCAGCCAGGGTCTGCTGCATCGTGGCCAGGGCCTGTTGGTGGGAGCCAGCCGTTTCCGTCAGGGCGGTGAGCTGGTCCTGTAGCACTCCCAGCAGGTCGTTACCGAAGGGATCTCCTCCTCCGCTCGGTGTGTCCTGCAGGTTGTCCGGACTGTATGGGTCCGCCCAGCCACTCATACCGGCATTCTGCCGTAACAAGTATCTAATTGGATATATATGGATATAAAGAGTGTCTAACAATTGCTCTCCCGGTGATGCGTGGAAGAGATCCCGACTCCAATAAGATGATCTTTACCAGTGGCGGTCGGGTGACCTGCTGTTCTTTGCCGGTCTGGACGTGGCCTTCGGCAATCCCGGCCGTGTCGGCATCTACTTCGGTGACGATCGGCTCCTTTATGGATGCAGCCCGACGCCTGATCTGGCGTCCCATTCCTGCTCTTGCAGGTGAATAACCTACATACATAGACGAATATTCGACGTCATACATCGATATGTAGCGTCACCCGGATGGGTGGTCGGACATGCGTGTGGCCTGGGTGACGTCTCCCGGCGAACCGGAGACATTCCTCCTGCGCTGGGCCGGGAAGCGAAGAAACCGCGATCCCTCTCCCGCCGACAGCGCGCATCCAAGGCAGCACCGTGACCGGAGCAGGAGCGCCAGCGCTGGGGTGCAAGCTGCGCAGCGACCATTCCCATCGCTCATGCTTCTTTGGTTCGTGCTCCGAGGAAGGGTCAACAGGGTGTCGGGGCTCCCGCCGAGGAACGGCGTGCCCGTGTCTCATCCGGCACGGGATGCGTGGAGGGGGCTTCTGTCGACATGCCGCTCTCTGCGTCCCATCTTGCCATCGGGCGCAGCGTCGACTGCCTGTTGCTGTGGGCCCCACCGCCGCGTGCGGTGAGGTACATACCCCCGTTGCGAGGCGCGGAGGAAGGGAGAAGGAGGAGCTTGGCTCGGGAGAGAGGACCTCTACGTGGCGATGGGGATCATGCCTTACAGCCTGCGAAAACGTTCTCGATCAATCCTTCAATAACCAACATATGAGGCTACATACAAGCCTGCATATATGTAGGGAGAGTATGACGCTGGTACAGTAGAAGATGTCGAGAGATGCTCTTACAGTTATCTCCCACGTACCGATAGATCATCGGATAGAGAAGACGTTCGCGATGTACTGACATCACAGATGTCAACTTCAGGGGAAGTTGCTGATCCATCGTCTATCGACGAACGTGAGTCACAGTCATGCTCATCAGAGATGTCAACTGATCTGCTATCATGTGTTGACACTAACTTGGATACGTCTATGTCAGTACGTATGTACGTGTCTTGCTGCAGAGATGTTGCAGGAGATGTGCACATGCCATCGGTACTAGTGATGTACAGATGTGATGCCGTACCTTGCTCCAGATACGACGGGCTGTCCTGAGACGACGGTGATGGTAGGGAAGTGAGGGATGATGACAGCACCGAGTACCTATGAGATGAAGGACATGTCTGTGATTGCTGGGGATCCACGGCTGGCGCGGACAGTCCTCGTCGCCAACCAGAAGGGAGGCGTTGGCAAGAGTTCGATCGTGACCTCCGTTGCCGCGTTGACGGCACGGGCGGATCGGCGGGTGCTGATCGTCGACGCGGACCAGCAGGCGAACGCGACTCAGGCGGACCTGGGTGTGGAGGGTGACCGGGGACGGGGCCTGGCGATGGCGTTGCAGTACTCCGCGCCGCTGGAGCCGGTCCGTGACGTGCGTCCCGGCCTGGATCTGATCCCCGGTGGCCCGATGCTCGCGATGGTCGCCGCGGCGCACGCGACCGCAGCGCAGACCGGGGTCGATCTGCGGGGCAACCTGGTGCAGGCACTCGGGGCGCTGTGCACACTCGAGCGATACATGCTGGTACTGATCGATTCGGGTCCGGGGGACGCGCCGCTGCTCGACGCGCTGCTGGGCACGGTTCGCTATCTCGTTGTCCCAACCCGTGACGATGACGGTTCCCTCGCTGGGGTCGAGCTGCTGGCCGCTCGGTACCTACGGGCGCGGAAGGCCGGGTCGGGTGTGCAGCTGCTGGGTGTTGTCCTCTTCGACGCCAATCCGCGGGCGACGGCCAGGAACGCACAGATCCTTCACGAGGTGGACAACCTGCTCGAGGGATCCGGGGCCCGCTCGTTCGAGTCGATGATCCGATCGGACCGGGCGGCGGCAGTTGACCTGCGTGCACGCCATCTGACAGCGGGGGAGCTGGTCGCGGCGGCGGAGGACTACAGGAAGCAGCGTCTCCAGCGGCTCCGTGACGGTGGAGATTCCGACAGGTCGGACCGCCTGTGGTCTCGTGACCCGTCGGCGCTGGCGGGGGACTACCAGCAGCTCGCGCGGGAGATGCTCGCCCGAATCGCCACAGCTGAACGCGGGGACCAGCAGTGAACGCCGCTCGACGCGGGGCGTTCGATCCCAACCGGCTCGACGACGTCGATGATCTACTCGGCCCGCCTCCCGTGCCGCCACCGGCGATGCCCGCTCCGACGCCAGTAGGCACCCAGCCCCCGGCCAGTGATGCCGTGGACGTACCTCCTTCGCCCGCGCGGCGGGGGAAGGGGACTGGTGGGCGTCCCCCTACGGCGAGCCGCCAAGGAGCCCGTACCTCGACCGGAGCAGAAGCCGACCGGGGTACCCGGCCGGCGGCCGTGAGGGTCCCGAGAGATCTCTACCTCTCGGTGGTGGAGCGCCTGCTGAGCGGGGTGGAACGTCCCTCCTACGGCCAGCTCGTCGCCTGGACCTGCGAGGACTACCCGGACGAGGTCCTCAACGCACTTCCACGGACTGCCCCCGGTGCGCGTATCCCGCGGGGGCGCCGGCTCGCGGCCGAAAGTGTGCAGGTGACGTTGCGCGGGGACGCAGAACTCCCCGTGATCGACCAGCTTGCCGCCAGGGCGGAAATGACGCGGACAGCGGTTACGATTGCCGCGCTGACGGTCGCAATGCGTCATGCTGGCGAAGGTGGCGAAACGTAGATACGCAGCCGGTGCGGCGTGGTGAGATGCAGCCCTGGCGTTGTGTTCGTTGTCTGACGACCTCCTTTGTTGACCATGGTGTAAGTGCCGAAGGGCTGCCCTGGTCATGGTGTCTGGGGATGGCGGCGTGTGCGCTGCCGATGTCAATCAGTTCCACGGCTGCTGCTTCCCGTCTGCTCGGCGCTCAGATCGACGGCTATGTGGTCGAGGAGCGCCTGTGCCTGGTTGCCGTGTAGCGCGCTTGCATGCAGGCGGTCGAACTCCTGCTGGTAGAGAGCAACGCTCCCTGGGTCGCTGATGGTGACCTCGTCAGTGATGAGTTCGACGACCACGAGGGTGTCAGCATCATCCGCTCTATCGGCGTAGATCTGGAACCCTTCCGGGTAGATGACGCGCGCTTGGCCGCGGAGCGGCAGGAAGCCGATCTGGATGTTCGGTAGTGCCATGACAGCCCGGACGTGGCGCAACTGCTCGAGTTGAAGTTCGACCGAGCCGGGACGCCAACGTAGGGCTGCCTCGGTCACGAGCATGTCGAACCGTCTGGACTGGTCAAGCAGGATGCTCTGGCGTCGCATCCTGTCTTCGACATTGCCAGCGATATTCTGGGTGTCGACTCCTACCATCTCGAAGACGCGCCGCGCATAGTTGCGGACCTGGAGGAGTCCGGGAACGACCGCGTGATCATAGATGATGATCGTCGCTGCGCTGGCTTCTAGCTCGCCCGTCTCCACTTGGGCCAGGTCGGCTCCGTGCTGTACCCGCGACTGCCATGGAGTGATCTGGTTCGCTCCGGCGTCCAGGAGAGTTGTTAGTTCCTCACAGGCGGTGGGCGGGGCGCTGGTGACACGGAACCAGATGTCGATCTCGCGCCGCTTGACGAGACGGTCTCCGGCTTCTATCCGGGAGACTGTCGCTGGACTGACGCCCAGCGCACTGGCGAGATCCTCGTTGCGAAGGTCGGCCAGCTCACGCAGCACTCTGAGACGGCCGCCGATGTGCTGGCGCAGGGTGGTACCGGTTCTGGCGGGGCTCCTGCCAGCCATCATCACTGCATCACCCTGTCGCCAGCACCCAACTCACGCCCGATGTGCAGCGTATTGGGCGAGAGGGACAGACCATGCCAAGGCAAGGTCACGCTCATGGCGGCACCTTTCGACGACCCGCTGGTCGGTCGCGGTGTCGAACGTGACTAGGCAGCCGGCCCTGTCGTAGTGCAGCAATGCCACAAATGGATGCGAGGTGTTGGCATCGAAGAGCCAGAAGTCCTGGGTGAGCCCGGCAAGCGAGGGATCGGCGTCTCGATCTGCGATACGGACGTCCTCACCGGCGGCGACGTTGCCTTCGTAGCCGATGAACTCCAGACGAAGGTAGTCGGACAGGGGCCGGCTGACGAGGTGGACGCGCTGCCACCGCTTCCCAGCCGCCGTCGTGTCCGCCACCCGCTTCAGCCATGGGTCGGTCCGGGGCGAGTACTCGGGCAGTGGTTCGTCGGCGAGAAAGAGCTCGAGCTCGGTGTCCTCTTCCTCGTTCGAGTACCAGTCCAGGGTCTCCAGGCGGAACGCGGTTGAGATGAAGCGGTTGAAGACGGCGTCGAACCCGTTCATCGCCGTGACCTGATCTCGTCTGCTGCTCGGAGAACGAGCGACTCCTGTACCGCTAGGACGTCTTCGCCTGGGTCGAAGCCGATCTGAGCCACGGCGTCGGGATCGTTCAACCGGTAGCCCTGCACGAGCACCATCCCGTCGGACACCGTTTCGCCGGTGGCGAGGGTGATGTCCCCCTCGACATCGTGGACCGCCGGGCACCCGCCGCGGCGAGACTCGCGAACGGTCTCTGTGATCTTGGGCATGCTGGTCGCCTCCGCGATCGAAAGGTTCCGAAGCTTTCAGCATCGTTCGATCCTTCTCGGAAGGTCAAGATCGTATGGAGTTGTCGATCGGGCTTGACGCAATCAGGGCTGTGTTTCATTCTCTTCCTGAAATAAACTGAAAAAGATCTTTATCGTACCCAAGGAACCGGGCTGGGTGAGAGGAGACCCGGCACACAGACCCTTCGGCGGGGGCACCACCACCCGCTGAAGGAAGCACACGGCCCCCGGCCTGGTGCACCACCACCTGACCGGGGGCCGTGATCCCAACCCCCTACGCAGAGGGAGCGAGACCCGTGTCTGATCCTGCCCGCACACTCGAAGACCACCACGTCACCTGCCCGGCCTGCCGGTTGTCCGGGGCTGCCCCCGCTTTTGCCGATGAGGCGCGGGAACTGGCCGGTGTGCACGACAACCTGCTGCACCGTGGCCGTCCGACCGCGACGTTGGTGCGGAACGCCTCGATGACCGTCCCGGGCGGGTTGACACTGCCGGCCGAGGCCAGTGCCCACTTCCCGCCCTTGTCCGCCCCGGTCATTGAGATCGGTGGTGGGTCGGTACACCGCTGGGCTGCACACCTCGGTGGAGGACACGCAGGCCGAGGGGGACGCGCCCGCGGACATGCACCCGTCCGTCTCGATGCGCGGGATTGTGGAGCGCCTGCCGGCTGCGGTCGCTGCCAAGTGCGCCTCCGCCTACGACGTCTTGGAGCAAATAGAATCGGGACAACTGGGCGGTGGGGCATGAGCGGCGACCGTCTTACGCCGAGCATGCGCACTACTGCTGACGGCAGCCCGTTTCTGGGTAAGATCCGGGGCTGGTTGTTCCCTGGGCAGAAGAATCTGACTGTCCATATCACGGTGATCGATGTCCGGCGGGCGCTCAACCCTACCGATTTTCTGATCGAGCCGGTCTCCGGGTCGGGCTTGCGGTGGCTTAAGCCGTCTATGACCGCCGAGGTGGATACCGCGGCCGGGGGTGCCTGATGGACTGGCGCCACAAGGCCCTGTGCCGGGACGAGGACCCGGAGCTGTTTTTCCCGGTCGGGACGACCGGCCCCGCGGAACGGCAGGTTGAAAAAGCGAAGGCCGTCTGCCGCCGCTGCATGGTCACATCCGAATGCCTGACCTGGGCTTTCGACACCGGACAGGACGCGGGGGTGTGGGGCGGGCTGTCCGAGGACGAACGCCGCGGGCTTACACGGCCTGCCCGCACTCGGGTGAGGCTTTCGTGACGCGCCCGATGGCGGCCCGCCCGGCGGGATCGGTGGATCTGGCGTGGGCGTTGGCGGACGTCCGTAATCTCTCGTCCTGGTTGTGGACAGCGGCACGCGAGTACGCCGACGCCGTGGCAGCCGAGGGAGACGCACTGGTCGCCTACGCGACGGCGGTCGCCGACGGTGCCGGTGAGGACGAGATCTGTGTCGCCCGTGACGTGCTGACCCACACGCTGAGCCGGCGGGATGCCGCTGGCCGCTGTCTGGGCCTGGACGGTCAGCTGCCGATGGTGGCGCGGGCGGCGCGGGAGCTGCTGAAGGCAGCCCGTACAGTCGGGGATGTGGCCCGGTGAGCGCCGAGTACGCCTTGGCCGAGGCGTTGCGGCGCGCCACCGGCGATCCCGTATGCGTGTGGGGAGCTGGAATGGCGCTTGACCAAGGCCACCCGGTTCGTTCCTGCACGGCTGGCACAGCGACCGGCTGGTCATCGAGGCGCGTGCTGGCGGTCACTGGACGATCGGCGGTTTCTGGCGCTCAGTGCATCATCCGGGGTGTCCGCCTCATGCCGAAGTCCGGGGATACCAGCATGGTGCGGACGGGCACTGCGGTTGAGACCGCCCATTGTTGCGACCCACAGGCACTTGCACGATCGCAGAGCCGGGGAGGCGTAGCGGTTCGCGGCGCCCTACGCGGACACGTCAACCCCGCGGGTTGCGGGTAACGCACCCGGTCTCGTAGGCGACCACCACCGCCTGTACGCGGTCGCGGACTCCGAGCTTGGCTAGGATCCGAGCAACGTGGGTCTTCACCGTCGTCTCAGCCACCACCAGCTCGGCCGCGATCTCTGCGTTGGAGAGCCCGCGCGCGATGAGTCGCAGTACGTCGAGTTCACGCTCGGTCAGGGACGTCAGTTCCTCGGGGAGCCCTTTCGGCTGGGCGGGCTCGACGAAGCGTTCGACCAGCCGTTGGATGATCGACGGCTCGATGAGGGAGTCGCCAGTGGCCGCAGCACGAACAGCTGCGATCAGCCGGGTCGACGGGGCGTCCTTGAGCAGAAAGCCAGCCGCGCCGACGCGCAACGCGCGGTAGATGTACTCATTCTGGTCAAACGTTGTGAGCACGACGATCGTGGGCGGATCGGGGTGTCGCAGGATCTCCTCGGTGGCCGACAGTCCATCGAGCTCGGGCATCCGGATGTCCATCAGGATCACGTCGGGCTCGACCAGTTGGGCTTGGCGGATCGCCTCGTTGCCGGTGTCGGCCTCGGCGACCACCTCGATGTCGCCGGCTGCCTCCAGGATTACCCGGAAACCGGTGCGGACGAGGGTCTGGTCGTCGGCGACGAGCACACGGATCTTCTTGGACACAACCGAGATTCTGCCTGTCTCGTGTCCGTCGCCGAGTCATTCCTGCGGAGGATGCCGGCTCCGAACATCCTCCTTGCGCCAGATGTGGGCTACAAGAGCCGGTTTCTACCGTCGTGGCATCGGGGTCACGACGACCCACCAGGCCACCCGGAGCGTAAGGGAAAGACCGATGAATGGAATCTTCAAAGGGGTCCGGCCCCTCGACTGCGTGCTTGCCGGCGTCATGACCGCCGCCGGTGTGTTCCTGATGTATGAGAACGTCATGGCGGTGCTCTCCTACGGGCTACCGCACCCGCAGTCGACCGCCATGTGGGTGATGCTGCCGATCCTATGGCGCCGTCGCACCATCATCGCGGCCATCTGGATCACCACCATCGCCTCGATCATTCACGTGATCATGCTCGGCTGGAACACCCGTTGCAGCGTTGAGCTGCCACTGCCGTACGCTGTCGATCGCTTCGCCGATAGGAGGAAGGAGCACCTGACCGGTCTCACCAGCATCGTCCTTACGCAGCTGTTGATGATAGCCAGGGGCCCTTCGATCGGCACGATCATCATTACCATTCCGATCATTGTGCTCTTCTACAGCAGGGGTTAAGCGGAACTCTTCCATCAAGATCTATAGAAGCATCTCGGTCTGTGTCTTGACCTGCTGCGATGCATGATATAGATCATCTAGAATGGGAGTTCCGAATAATCCTCAGCATCGGCCTCTCCGTTCAGAATCGGGTTAACAACAAGCACCCCGCGGTCGCCGCGCCGGTTATCGAGCGCGCTGCCACCTGACCGGGGCTGCTACGGGAAGGAACTCGGCGATGGGTAAGGTCTTCCGCGGGATCAAGGTCCGCGACTGGGTTCTCGCGGCAGTCCTCACCACGCTGGGCTTTCTCCTGATGCAGCTCAACGTCCGCACGTCCGACGCCTATGTCAACAAGGCTGTCGCCGGGGGGTCGATGGCCCACCCGATGGACTCCCACTCGCTGTGGATGATCCCAGTGTTCGTCGGCGCCACGATCCCGCTGCTCTGGTGGCGGCGTAGCGTTCTAGCCGTCACCGGTAGCGCCATCGTGGTCTTGGCGCTGCACGATGCCGTCTTCGGGTGGGTGACCCGCTGCGGCGCCGGGCTCCCGCTCACCTTCACACTGACATTCCTCGGGGCTCTAGCGTACGGGCGCAAGAAGGCATGGCTCGTCTGCGGACTCAGTGTCTTGCTGACTGGAGTCGTCTTAGTATTCGACGCCTCCGCCGGTCCTGGCGCCTCGGTGCTCGCCATACCTGTCGTCCTCGTCGTTTTCGGGGTCGGCCGGGCCGTCCGCCACCGCACCGCCTTGAACCAGGAAATCAAAATTCGTAACGAGGAGCTGCGGCGGCTGCGCGACGAGCGTGCGGCATTCAAGGTCGCGGACGACCGGGCACAGCTTGCCCGGCAGCTCGACGGACTGCTCCAAGAGCGGCTCGGCCAGCTGATCACTGTCGCCGAGTCCGCCGACGGACTCACGCCAGCGCAGGCGAAGGCCCTGCTGGAATCCATCGAGTCCGGCAGTCGGCAGACACTCGACGACATGCGTGAGATCGTCGGGCTGCTCCGCAGTGGTGACGTGGCCCTCGCACCCGCCCCGACGGTCGCCCACCTCGACACGTTGCTCGCGCGGCGCCAAGCGGCGGACTCTCGGCTCGCCGTGACGGGTAACTCCCGATCGCTGCCGGCGACGGTCGAACTCTCGGCGTACCGCATTGTCGAACATCTGCTCTCCGCGCTCGCCGACCGTGCCGACTCACCGATCGACGTGGTGGTGCGATTCGAGGACGACGCGCTCGAGATCCGCGTGACCGGACCGGTGGACACGGCCGCCGACTTGAAGGCGGCTATCGCCCGAGCCAGGGAGCGCGCCAGGTTGCTGGGCGGCTCGGTAGACGTGAAGGTCACACGCGGTCGGGCTGGCGTCGTCGCTCAACTGCCCGTACCCGGCTGATTGGGGTGGGTGTGCGCAAGCTCGAGCAAGCGGGAATCGCCATCCTGATCCTCACTATGGTCGCGTTGCCGACAGCGATCCACGGCTGGCCGACCAGCGCCGCGGGAAACGTCTCCACCGCCGCGCTTCTAGCGAGCGGGCTCACGCTGGTGTGGTGGCGCAGTCACCCACGTCTGGTCGCTGTCCTGGGTGGTGCATTCTGGCTACTATTCGTCTCCCGTGATGCCTACGGGTACTTACCCGGCACCCCGTTCATGGTGCTCCTCGCGACGGTCACGGCCCTGGGCTGGTCCGGCCGGGCGGCTTGGCTGGTCGCGCTCTGTCTGGGGGTGTATCTGTTTGTCTTCTGGGGGCTGCGCGGCACCACTTGGGTCGCGGTGGTGATGCTCAGCATCCCCGGCTTCTTCGCCGGTACGGTCTTGCGGCTGTGCCGGGAGGCAGCGGACGGACTCGCCGTGCATGGTCGGGAGCTGGAGGAGGAACGGGAGCTCTTCGCCGACCTGGCCCTGCGCCACGAGCGGACCCGGATCGCCTCGGAACTGCACGATATCGTCGGGCACGCGATCAGCGTCATGGTTGTCCAGGCTGCGGCGGGGCAACAGCTGGTCGACAACCCGGCCCGAGCCCGACAGACATTCACCGCCATCGCGGAGTCGGCGCGGCAGGGCAAGGAGGACCTACAGCGGCTCATCGAGCTGCTCGGCGGAACGGAGGTCGCAGGCTCCGAGCTGTCGCTGATCGAGGAAGTTGTGGCGCGGGCTACCCGCGGCGGGTTGGACGTGTCCTGCCGGTTCGAGGGGGAGCGCGACAGCGTCGCCGCTCCGACGGCGCACATCGCCTTCCGAATCGTACAGGAAAGCCTGACCAACGCGTTGCGCTACGCCCCCGGTGCAGCCGTGTGGGTGCTGGTCAGCAGATCGGGCCGGGGTCTGACTGTGAGCGTCGAGAACGACCGGTCGGTCCAGGAGCGGCCGGGCCTGTCCGGCACGGGTCGTGGGCTGGTCGGCCTGCGCGAACGGGTGCAGGAGCTGGGTGGTCACCTGCTCTCCGGACCGACCTCACGCGGGGGCTGGCTGGTCGAGGCAACGCTGCCGAATTTATAGTACTTTGCTAACCGCCGCGAATTGCATCGGATGCGAATACGCGTCGGTCTGCATGCGGCGCGTTCTGGAGTGGCTTTGACCTGGGGTTTCCTGGGTCCATCGCGGCTCAGCGAGTGATCGTATCGGGGGTGTCGGCGGGACTGTCTTGGGTCGATGACCAGCCGTTTCGCATCTGATGCGAAGATCTCGCATCGGATGCGAAGGGTGGAGGTTGCGGTCAGTGGGGGATCGGGAGTCGGTGGCGGGTGCGGCGGGGCTGCATCTGGTGCCC
>NZ_CAKJTM010000114.1:0-8249 GCF_917627345.1 Protofrankia sp. CiP3
CCGACCGGCCGGTCGCGCCCGCGCGACGCCGCGCCGGCGGAGCCGCGGTGCCGGCCGCCCCGACCCGGTGGCCGCCAGATGACCTGGGTGCTCACCGACGGTCTGGGCCCGGCGTGGCGGTCCGGTCAGGCCGCGCGCGCACTCGCGGGCTGGACCGACGCCGGGCCGGTGGCGGTCGTGAACGTCCTGGCGGCCCGGGTCTGGCACCAGGCCGATCTCGGCGTCGAGCGGGTGCGGCTTCGGGGGGCGGGGCGGCGGGACGCGGGCAGGGTGCTGTCCTGGGAGTTCGACGGGCTCCCGTGGTCGGAGGGCCTGGTCGACGAACCCCTGCAACCGCCGGCCGGCGTCGCGACCACCGCGATCCCGGTGGTTGAGCTTGATCCGTCCTGGCTGGGTCCCTGGGCGCGTTTCGTCAGCGCACCCGAACCCACCTGGTTCACGACGACGGCCGTGCTCGTCGGAGCCGGGGCGGCACGCCCGGCGATCGCGCCCGAGGCGCTGGCGCCGGCGGAGCGGCTGACCCGGTTCTTCACCTTCGCCTCGCCGGCCGCCCGGCGGCTCGCCGGGCTGCTCGCGGCCGCTCCCTTCCTCGACTCCGCGGGGCTGCGCACCGTGGTGGGGATAGCCGGGGCCGATCGGCCCGCGCTCTCCGAAGTCCTCGCCTTCGGCCTATTGCTCGTCGACGGAGCGTCGTTCGAGCTGCTCCCGGAGGTTCGCTGGCAGCTGCGGGCGCAGATCAGCAGGGGAGACGTCGACCGGGTCCACCGGGCCGTCGTGTCGGCGTCCGGCGGCGGCGAGACCGGCGAGAACGGCGAGAACGGTCTCCGGAACTCGCCCGGTTCGCGCGTCAGCGGTGCCCGGTCTGGAACGGCCGTGCCCGACCGCGGTGACGCGACACCTCGACTCCATCCAACTACTGAAAGTGATATCACGACTACTATGAGTGGGATGGCAGGCACGGACCGCTCGGGATCCGGCGCCGACGAAGCGTTGGCGCTCGTGGCCGACCCCGTGACCGACCGTAACGAGAGCAGCGCGGTACCAGGAGGATCATCCGTGACGTCCGGCCTGACCGTCCGACCGGCACCGACAGCTGGGCGGCTGCCGCGGGTCTGGGGCAACGTACCTCCTCGCAACCCGCACTTCACCGGCCGGGAGGACCTGCTCGGCCAGCTGCACGCCCGGATCGGTGACGGGATCACGACGGTGCTGCCCGAAGCGCTGCACGGCCTCGGCGGAGTCGGCAAGACCCAGCTCGCGACGGAGTACGTGCACCGCCATCTGACCGACTTCGACCTCATCTGGTGGATCCCGGCGGAGCAGACCGTCCAGATCGCCAACGCTCTCATCGAGCTGGGACGCGAGCTCGGGCTGGAGGCCGGTACCGAGGCGAACATCGCCGTCCGCCAGGTCATCGAGGCGCTGCGGGTCGGCAAGCCCTACGACCGCTGGCTGCTGGTCTTCGACAACGCCGACGAGCCGCAGCCGGTGCGGCGGTACTTTCCGGCCGGCCCGAACGGCCGCATTCTCGTCACCTCGCGCAATCCGGCGTGGATGAACGTCAGCAGTCAGCTGGAGGTGGCCTCCTTCCACCGGTCGGAGAGCGTCGAGCTGCTGCGCAGCCGGGGCGTCGCACTCGCCGACACGGACGCCGACCGGGTTGCCGAGACGCTCGGCGACCTGCCCCTGGCGATCGAGCAGGCGGCGACCTGGCTCGGCGAGACCGGGATGACCGCGGGCGAGTACCTGAGGCTTCTGGAGGACAAGCTGACCGAGCTGCTCGGCACCCCACCCGCGGACTATCCGCTGCCCGTCACGGCAGCCTGGAACATGTCGCTTGACCGGCTCTCGGCCAGCAACCCGGCGGCGATAGAGCTGCTGCAGGTGTGTGCCTACTTCGCGCCGACGCCGATCTCCCGGCAGCTGCTGTCCCGCGCGCACAACGAGACGATCTCGCCGGCGCTCGACACCGCGCTGCGCGACCCGGTGAAGCTCAGCCAGGCGATCCGGGACATCAACCGGTACTCGCTGGCCCGCATCGACCACCGGGACAACTCGATCATCATGCACCGGCTGGTCCAGCGGGTCCTGATCGACCGGATGTCCTCGACCGAGCAGGGCAGGATGAAGCACGGCGCGCACGTGCTGCTGGCGGCCAGCGACCCCAACGACCCCGAGAACCCGGACTTCTGGCGCGTGTACGCGGACCTCTACCCGCATGTGGTCGCGACGAACACCGACCGCTGCGACGACCTTCGGGTCCGCCAGCTGCTGCTCAACATCTGCGACTACCTCTGGGCGTGGGGCGACCACCAGGTCAGCAACGCCTTCGCCCGCGACGTGCGCGACTCCTGGCACGAGAGCTTCGGCGAGGAGGACCCGTACAGCCTCCAGCTGGGTCTGCGGTTCGGCTGGGGTCTGGTCACCCTCGGCCGCTACGTCGAGGCCGCCGAGATCAACACGCGGACGGTCGAGCTGTCCGCCCGGGTGAACGGGCCGAATGCCGGTCTGACCATCGTCCTGATGGGCAACGTCGGGGCTGACCTGCGCTGGCACGGCGACTTCGCCGAGGCGCTGAAGGTCGCGCAGGACGCCAACGCCCGAGCCACCCGGGCGTTCGGCCCCGACGACCCGGAGACGGTGAACACCGCCCGCAACGTCGCGGTGAGCCTGCGGCTGATGGGCCGCTACGCCGAGGCCGCGAAGTTCGACGAGGAGACCTGGCGCCGCACCGTCGCGCTGTACGGCGAGGACAACGGCAGCAGCCTGGGCGTGTTGACCGCGCTGACGCTCGACCGCCGGGAGCAGGGGGACTACCTGGGCGCCCTGGCCGCGCAGGAGACGATCGACGCCCGCTACCGCCGCCTGTTCCACCAGTCGGCCGACCACCCGGCCCGGCTGTACTCGGCCCACGACCTCGCGGCGGCGCAGCGCAAGGCCGGGCATCACGAGAAGGCGCTGGTGCTTTCCCGAGACGTCGCGCAACGCCTCACCGACCGCTACGACGAACTGCATCCCTCGGCGCTGGCCGCGGCGCTCAGCCTGTCGATCGACCTCCGGCACGCCGGCCGGCTGCACGAGGCGCGCGACATCTGCTCACTGACCCACCAGCGGTACGCGGACCAGATCGGCGAGACCCACCCGCACACCCTCGCCGCCGCCGTGAACCTCGCCCTCATCGACCGGTTGTCCGGCCAGCCCGACGAGGCGCTCGACCGGGACGAGCGGACGCTCGCCGGGTTCGTCCAGCGGCTCGGCGAGACCCACCCGTCGTCCCTGGCGTGCGCTGCCAACCTCGCCAGCGACCTGTACGCGCTCGGCCGTTTCGCCGACGCGCTCGAGCGCGACCGCGCGACGCTCGCGGCGTGCACCGAGGTGCTGGGCGCACGTCATCCGACCACGCTCGCGATCGCCGCGAACCTCGCCTTCGACCTGCGGGCGCTGGGCCGACGGGAGGAGGCGGCGGAGTTGCAGGCCACGACCCTCACCCAGCTCGACGCCGCGCTGGGCCAGGACCATCCGGCGAGCCGGCAGGTGGCGGCGGGGGTCCGGCTCGACTGCGACGTCGACCCGATGCCGATGTGATCGGGTCCGGACGTCCCCGTCTCGGGGCGTGCGGCGCCGCTCGGTGCTAGGCACTCCGCGCCGGCGGCACGGCGAGGCGTTCGTCGGCCTCGCCGTGGGCCGGCTCGTCGGCGGTGTCTGTGTCGGTGTCTGTGTCGGTGTCGGTGACGGGGGCGAGCCAGCCGGCCAGCGCGCCGGGGTCCGGCCGCCGGCCGGCCCGGGCCACGGCGACCGCGACCGCGACCGCGTACACCAGCTCGGGGCGCTCGCGCAGGACCCGTCCAGCGGCGGTGTCGTCGCGCAGCGCGAGGCCCAGCCCGACGAGTGCGCGGCGGTCGTCGGCGACGTCCACCAGCCGGGCCTCGTACCGGGCCCGCGCCGTGACCAGGTCGCCGGCGACGAGGGCGCAGTCCGCTCGGCTGGCGTGCCGGTAGCCGCAACCAGGACCGTCCCGCTCGATGCGGCGTAGCTCGTCCCGGTCCGACAGCCACAGCCGAGCCAGGCCGGCCCGGGTGTCGAGGGCACGCGCGTCCCGGTCGGGCACCTGGCGGGTGGGAACCGTGACCGCGTCGGGTTCGCCGCCGGTCAGCCAGGCGTCGGCCAGGCGTTCGACGGCCGCCGGGGCCGGCCGGAGATGATGCGCTCGCCACAGCGCCCGGGTGTCCGCCGTGACGAGGGCGGCGAGCCGGGCCGCCTCGAACGGCACCGGCTCCGAGAGCCAGGCCTGCGCCGTGGTGAGGAGCCCCGTCAGAAAACGCCGGCCGATCGCGCTGAGGGCCGGATCCCGCAGCAGGTCGGCAGCGGTGTCGCAGACTGCCGCGCGCCAGAGAGCGAACTCGAAGTGACCGAGCATCGCGTCGTCACCGACCGACAGGCCGCGCTGCACCCGCCAGAAGTCGGCGACCCCGAAGAAGGCGTAGACACCGTGCAGCATCCCCCGCGGGGGGCGCGGATCGTCCCGCCAGGGCGCGTACCGCGGCCGCACGGGAGCCGCCGGATCGACCAGGTCCCCCACCACGTGCAGGAGCATCCCGAGCACGGCGTGCCGGAGCTCGTGGGCGAGCATGGCCGCGCCGTCGAGCGCGTCGTGCGGCTCGGACATCTCGACACTGCCGATGGCATCGCCCGAGGTGGAGCTGTACGAGCGGAACCGGGCCGCCGCGGGCAGCGGCACCACCGCCGAGATCACCGCGTCGACGCCGGCGGCGAGGTCCGGGTGCCCGGCCCGCGCCACGGCGGCACTGTCCGCGAGGAGCCGTCCCCACCGGTCGGTGCGGGCGGGGGGCAGGCGGTGTGGCTCCGCGGCCCGGCCGGACATCCGGTAGGGGTCGCAGTCCTCCACGACGAGACCGACGGGGCCGGCGACGTGGACCGGCCACCAGCTTCCGTCGTCCGGTGCGGGAGCGCCCGTGCCACCGGGGGGATCGCCGGCGGGCCGGACGACGCGGAAGTCCTGCTCGTCGCGGCGCAACCGGATCCGGCGCGTCGGCCCGACCACGTCGATCTCGGCTGCCACGGTGCGCACGACCGCGGTGTCCCAGGGCTCCGGGGAGCCCAGCCGGGCGTGGCCGACGGCGGGCAGGTGGACGAAGCCGCGCCGCAGCGGCACCCGGAGCTCGATCGAGGACCCGGCCCGCACCGCCGCCGCGGCGGCCATCGCGTGCAGGTGGCCGACCTCCACCCACAGCGGCACGTCCTCCTGCGTCAATCCGCGCAACCGGCGCAGCAGCCGCGCCGCCCAGGCTCCGGCGAGCGGCCGGTCGAGCACCGCCCGGGCAGCCGCGGCATCCTGCCGCTCGATCTCGACGAGAAGATCCCAGACCTCGTCGACCGGTAGCAGCGGCCCCAACCGCGGATGCTGTTCGCGCAGCAGGTCGAGGACCGCGCGAAAAGCGATCCGCCGACGGCTGATCTCTGATCTCGCCAGCCGCCGGATGATGCCGGAGTCCAGCGACCCCAGCGCCAACGAGTCGAGATCACCGGTGGAGAGCCGATGGGCGCCGAGGGCGCGTAACGGCCGGCCGCCATCGAATGGCGGATGCCCCATCAGAGCTCCGGCCGGCGCTGCTGCCCACAGCCGTTGGCTTCCCAGACCGTCGCCTCACGAGCAAGAGAGTCGAGCAGCCGGCCGACCTCGGTTCGCAGCGCCTCGTCCGGGCTGTCGCGAAGCTGGTCCAGCCCGAGGTCGTGGACGTCGGCGAGCTCCCAGGCGGTGAAAGCATTCACCATCGTGCCCCCGTTCCCTTCCGCGGGCTCCACCCCCGGCGGCCGCGACCGACGGTCACGGATCACCGCCTCGAGGAAAAGCTGGGCCCGCGGGAAAATTCTCGCACAATGGCGCACCGTGCACGGGCACTAACGATGCCCGAGCCGAGAACCCGCCATTCGCCCGGATGTGACGTGCGGCGGTGCGAACGCGGCGTGCCGCGCCAGCGGCCCGACGGATCGATCGTGCTCGACGAGCCCTCCCCGCGGAGCCCCGGTCGCGCGGTGACCAGGCCGCACCGACGCGAACACGCGGCCGACGGTCCGGCGTGGAACGGTTCCGCCTCCGTGGTGCACGGCACCGCTTTGGACGGCCAGGACGACTTTGGACGGCCAGGACGACTTTGGACGGCCAGGACGACCGGGACGAGATGGGAGTCTCGATCGAACCCCCGGAGTACTCGCTCGGTCTGCGGGCGGTGGATGTGCACAACGGGTCGACCGAGGACGCGTTCACCCGTTACGTGTTCCGCACCCAGCCGGAAGGCGCCCGCACGGGCCCCGGCGACACCGACCTGGTGATCTACAGCCTGCGGCAGTGGCTGAGCCTCGCGGTCGCCGGGAACCCGTCGGTGCTGCTGTTGTTCTGGGTGCCCGATGACGCGCTGATCGTCCGCACCGAGGAAGGGGACCGGCTGCGCGCCCTCGCCCCCCGGATCTTCGGGCGTCGTCCCCGCTTCCGCTCCGCCCGGACCTCGACGCGGTCAACGACTACCTCGCCAAGGCACACCGCCGGGCCTGGGGGTGGGCGGCCTGAGCACGCGTCTCGCCCCGGCGTAGGCGCTCTCGCACGTCGGGGGTCTCCACGGGGGCTGCGGCGCGGAACGGTCACGCGCGGCCCGCCCTCCGGTGTGCTGCCCGCGGAGGACGTCCGCGGGCAGCACACCGGCCCGGGAATCAGACGAGGGGAGCGGGCCTGAAGATCATGTAGGCTTCGGTGGCCGCGGCCACCGGTGCTCCGACCGCCGGGACCGCGGTGACCACCGCGGTGTTCACGACGGCGCCGGCCGCGACGTCGGCCGCGGTGGTCGTGTACGGCGCGGTGCAGACCATGGTCGCGCCGGGCGCCAGCGTGCTGGCCGGGCAGGTGATCGTGCCGAGGCGGTCGTCGACCAGCGAGACTCCCGAAAGCCGGACCGGGGAGGGGTTCGCGACCTGGTAGACGTAGGTGATCGTCTCACCGGGCGCGGTGAAGGTCTCGGAGAGTCCGATCTTCGCCAGGGCGATCGCACCGGCCGCGGGCAGTCCGACGATCTCGGCGTCGGCGATGGCGGTCAGGGTGGGCCCGCCGACCGGTGTGGCGTTGACGGTCGCGGTGTTGAGGACCCGGCCGCCCGCGTAGTCGGCCTCGGTGACGGTGTACTGCGTCAGGCAGCTCATGCTCCCGCCGGGCGGCAGGCTGGTGGCCGGCCCGACCACGTCGTCGACCAGCGACACGTTCACCACCGCCACCGGCCCGTTGGTGACGGTGTAGCCGTAGTTGATGACCTGCCCGGGGCTGATGAACGTCTTCGGGCTCGCAATCTTGGCGAGCCGGATTCCCGCCGCTGTCCCGGTGTACGGAACAGCCACCGTGGTTCGCCGGGTGATGACTCTGAAATCGGGTTCCGTGCCGACGGCGTACACGTTGTTCACGACGCCGCCGGCCTGGACGTCGGCCGCGGTCGTCGTGTACTGCGCGGTACAGACGAGAGCTTGCAGGCGTGGCATTTCCGTGGACGGACACGTGACCGGACCGACCTTGCTGTCGACCAGTGACACGTCCGTCAGGCTCGTGACGGCGCTGATCAGCCGGTAGGTGTAGGTGATCACCTGGCCGGGGCCGGTGAACTGGGTCGGGGACGCCTGCTTGGTGAGCGAGAGCCGGGCGTTGTTCCCGTAGGGCACGCTCGCGCTGGCCTGCTGGGAAAGGCGCTGGCCGGTGGTGCTGGTCGCGAACACGGTCGCGGTGTTCACGATGACGCCCGCGAGGACGTCGGCCTCGGTGACCGTGTACTCACCCGTACAGGTCATGCGCTCGCCGGGCGTCAGAATGGTCGACGGACAGGACGCCGCGCAGGCCCTGTCGTCGGTCACCCGGACGTCCAGCACTCCCACCGGGCCGTTGACCAGCAGGTAGGTGTAGGGCAGGACCTCACCGGGCCGGGTGAAGAAGCTGGCGCCGGTCTTGCCGAGCAGGATCGAGGGGACGAGGCCGCTGTAGGGGATGGTCACCGCCGCCTGCCGGACGACCTGCGTTCCGTCGACCTGGAGCAGGGACAGGGTGGCGCTGTTCGAGACGCCGCCGGCGGTCACGTCCGCGCTGGTCGTCGTGTACTGGCCGACGCATTCCATCGAGGCGTGCGGCGCCAGGACCTCGGCGGGGCAGGAGACCTCCCCGATGGCGGAGTCGGTCACCGAGATGCGGGTGGCGGCGACCA
>NZ_CAKJTM010000114.1:8495-13330 GCF_917627345.1 Protofrankia sp. CiP3
GCCCTGGGCGGCGACCGGGCCGTTCGCCACCAGGAAGGTGTAGGTGATGAGTATTGACCGTCATCAGCCGGATAGAGGCTCGCAAGCCAGTCGGCAATCGCGAGTCGGTCGTCGTAATCCTTGCTCTCAAGCCCCGGAACACGAACAAGTGTTTCGATTGCCTCCTGTTCATTGGTCGCGCCAAGCAGAATCGCGGCGGCTATAGCCCGCTCCAGGGTGACTTGTTGCAGTTGAAGGCGGCGCTCTGAAGCTGTGCTGATCCAGTAACGTGCTTCGTGGTCAAGCATTCCCGACTCTGGTGATCCACCAGGAAGGGTATCCACTGGATGCGGACCTGACTGAAGCAAGGAGAGCAGGCTAAACCCCTGTAGAGTGAGGGGGACTCCGTATCGGTCGGAATCGAGATCCCGAGGTGGTCTTACGGACGTGGCGACTTGCTGCCAGTCGATATCGGGGTCAACATCGGGAAGGGCAAGTTCGAACGACTGAAGAGCCTGGGTAAAGGCTTCACGCCGTGAGGATAGACTGTTGTCAAGACTTGGCAAGTCCGTGACAGATGCTGTGGACAACAGATGTGGATGGTTGCGTCGGACCTGCTCCCACCAGCCTCAGGTGGCACGTGCTACAGATCTTGAATGGTCAGGGTCTGGCTACGGCGGTTCCGGGTCGATGATCAGTTCTGTCTGGCCGAGGAAGCCGGCGATCAGGTCGGGTTGGTACTGGACGCGTTTGAGCAGGGTCTTGATCGTGGTGGTGAGCTGGTCGACGGTGACGCGGACGTGGTTGCCCAGGTCTCGTTTGACGTGGGCCCACACGCCTTCGACGGGGTTGAGGTCCGGGGCGTAGGCCGGCAGGGGCACCACGGTCAGCCAGGAGGCGTGGCGGGCGAGGAACACGCGCATGGCGGCGCTGCGGTGGGTGTTGAGGTTGTCCCAGCACAGGATGATCGGGGCTTTCAGCTGGTGGTGCGCGGCGACGAGCAGGGTGGCGTAGTCGTCTTCGGAGAAGCTGCGACGTTCACCCTTGCGGCCGTGGTGGGCGAGGACCCGGTAGAACAGGCGGGGCCGCTGGCCGGGCCGGTAGCAGACCAGGGCTGCCATCGACACCCGCCCGGAGCCCTTCCCCGACACCCGCACGGTCGGGGTGTGTCCCCGTGGGGCCCAGGTCCGGGCCTTTGGGGGGCGCAGGCTCTGCCCGGCCTCGTCCTCGAAGACGATCCACGCGCCGGTCGTCGCCGCTAGCCTCGTACCTTCGCCCAGGTCTCCGCCCGCCACGCGGCGACCTTCTCCTCGTCGCGTTCAGCGGCCCGACGGGCGGGAACCTGAGGGCTGTCACCCATACGGTGCAGCAGATACGACGTGCCGCGCAGGGCGTAGCGGGTGTGGAACAGCCGGCCGATCAGCAGCGTCACCCGGGCCAGGGTCCAGCGCTGATCGGGCCAGCCGTGGACGGCCGGACCCCGGTCCAGCTCCCCGCGCAGCCGGTCAAGCTGGCGGTCCGAGAGCCGGCACGACGCCCCGCTCGGCCCGCGTGAGGCCAGCGCCGCCGTGCCACCGGCCTTCCAGAGCCGCCTCCACTGGTAGGCCGACTTCGTACTCACCCGCAGCCGCCCGGCGACCTCGACCGGATCGACCCCGGCGGCGAACAGGTCCGCCGCCTGCACCCGGACCGCTTCCCGACGGGCACGGCCCTGCGCGGTAAGCCCGCCACCATCCGCATACCTCATGCCCGCTGCAAGCGTCGGACACGGCCGGGTCATACCCGAACAGACCAGATGTGATCAAACAGACCCCGACCATTCAAGATCTGTAGTAGCAGTAGCCTGACCGGAGCCGTGTCTGAGGAAGTTTCGAGGACCGAGATGAGGCGGTCGAGCTGATTAGAGCGGGTCTCTGCATAGTCGACAACCAGCAGCACGGGTGTTGCAGTATCGGTAAGAGGGGTAAGATCGACGGTAAACATTCAGGTGCTTTGTTGATGTTGCTTTGGGTTGCTGGCTGTGGAGCCGGGTGCCGATGTTGGTGGTCGTGTGGCGTGCCAGGTCTGGTGCGTGTGGTGAGGTTAGAGGCATGGTGCCAGTCGAGGAGATGCCCCCTGAGGCTCTCCTCGCTGTGGTGCGCGCCCAAGCGGAGCTGATCGCGGAGTTGCGGGCGACGGTCGCCGAGCAGGCCCGGCAGATCGCGGAACTGACGGCGAAGGTCGCTGACCTGGAGCGGAAGGCGTCGCGGAACTCGCGGAACTCGTCGTTATCGCCATCCAGCGATAGCGTGATCCCGGGTCGGAAGCCGCCCGAGCCGCTGGCAGGCGGTGGCGGGGCGGGCACGAAGAAGCGTGGCAAGCAGGCGGGCGTGGACGGGGTGACGCTGGCTTGGCGGGAGGACCCGGACCGGGTCGAGGGGCACTTCCCGACTGGGGTGTGTGCGTGCGGGGCCGGGCTGGATGCGGCGGTGCCGGCCGGAGTCGCCCGCTCGCACCAGGCGCACGATGTCGAGCCGGCCCGCCCGACGGTGGTCCAGCATGACCTCCACCAGGTCGTCTGTGGTTGCGGGCGCCGTCATGTGGCCGCCCGGCCCGACGGGCTGTCCGCGGCGGCGGTGTCCTACGGGCCGGAGATCCGCGCGCTCGCCCTGTACTTCCTTGTGCGTCAGCACCTGCCGGTCGAGCGGACCCGAGAGGTGATCATCGAGCTGTGTGGGGTGGCGGTCTCGACGGGCTGGCTGCACTCGCTGCTGGCGCTCGGCGCGGATGCGGTGGACAAGCCGGTCGAGGCGATCGAGGAACGGATCGCCGCCGAGCCGGTCGCCGGGTTCGACGAGACGCCGCTGAAGGTCGGCCCGAAGGGCGAGAAGCGCTACGTGCTGTCCGCGTCGACGACGTTGTTCACGCTGTTCATGCTGGGCCGGCGGGACAAGGCGAGCTTCCGGATGTTCCTGCTCGGCCGGATGCTCGGGGTCGTCGTCCACGATCGCTACTCCCTCTACGACAACGCCGAGTTCGATGGCTTCCTGCACCAACTGTGCGTCAGCCACCTGCTTCGCGACCTCCAGGACTGTGGGGAGACCTACCCTGGCCAGGTCTGGCCGGTCCAGGCGCAGCGGGCGCTGCGCGGCCTGGTCCACGAGGCCAACCTTGCCCGCGCGGCCGGCCTGCGCGTGGTCCCCGCCGAGCGGCGCGGCCCGCTGATTGCCGAGTTCCGCGGCGCGGTCCGCGTCGGCTTGGCCACCGTCGCGCCTGCCGAGCGGGGCAGGAAGCAGCCGATCGGCCGATGCCTGCTCGAATGCCTGCGCGACCGGCACGACGACGTGCTGCGGTTCGTGTTCGACCTCGACGTGTGGCCGACGAACAATCCGTCAGAGCGTGATCTTCGGCCTTTCAAGACCCAGCAAAAAATCAGTGGGCGGCTCACCTCCGTGACTGCGACCGCCTGCCGCCTCCAGGTCGCCAGCTACCTCTCCACCGCCCGCAAGCACGGCGTCTCTGCGCTGCATGCCCTCCGGCTCGCGTTCCGCGGCACCCCCTGGATGCCACCGGCCGCTGTCGTCCCCACCTAACGGGCACCCCATAGCGATCCCGCCGCGCCGGTCCCGCCCGGCGTGGCCCGCAGCCATGCCCACGACTCGTCACCTACAGCAAGATCTCTAAACCAGGTGAATGTTTACGATCGACGGTTCCGTTCGCTGGATCACGAGCTAGAAATCCGGCGACCCACTGGTCACGACGGAACTGTTGAACGAGGTGGCGAGCAAGGCGGGTTTTTCCTTGGCCCCCGGGGCCGATGAGCGACCGTACCGCGATTTCAGCAGAAGAACGGCACCATGTAGTGAGATCTGCGACCAGTTCCTCCCGACCGTGGAAAGGAACTACCTCAGCGTCCGCACGCAGCAACATCGACGGAGACTGCGGCAAACGCTGTCGCGGCCGTGTTGGTGTCATAATGTGGGTCAACTCTACGGACTCAAGATCCAGCAAATCTATCGAATCGACACATTTTTGGAAATCAGAATTAGCGGCGAGGACATGGAACGGAGTCGCCCGAAGCCGCCGCTCGCCGAAACCTCCTGCTCGTAGCGTCAGGACACCGACGAGTAAACCATCGGCGAACAGACCTGCGCCGGACATCCCAGACCATGGCGAGGGTTCACTAGCTCGAGGTAGGGGTTCCTGCGGAAACTCCTGCACTCCGCACGTTCGGGTTTGGTGCTTTGACCAGCCTGTTCCTTGATCAGGGTGGTCTGGTCGGGTCGACTCCGAGGAGGTCCAGCACGCGCTGCTGGAGCGGGGTGGGCCGGGGGATGTAGGCGGGCTGGCCGTCGCGGGCGGGCACGAGGCGCAGGTCCGCGAGGGCTTCGAGCAGGAGCCGGCCGGTGGGCCTGGCCGGGCGGCCGGCGTAGAGGCCGGGGACCTTCCCGGACGGGCCCGCGGTCTGGCGGGCCTGGCGCTCGATCAGGGAGAACAGCAGCAGGGCTAGGCCGACGACGTGGAGCAGGCCATGGATCCGCTGGTTGTTCTCGACGTAGAGCGGGTCGACGGCGAGCGGGCCCTTGAACGCGCTGTAGCGCCGCTCGGAGGCCTCCTGGCCCTTGTAGTCGAGGAAGACCCCGGCGGTGTCCTTCTCCTCGATGCTCTGGTTCGTCAGCAGCGCGAACCAGCCGTCGGCCTTCTCTGCGAGGTCGAGCGCGTCGGGGTCGAAGAATCAGGATGCTCCTATGGATGTCAAGATCGATAGTGAAGATCTTTTCGGCGGTGAGTCACACCTCGGCGCCGTCGGCGATCTTGCCGGCGGTGTGGGCACGGGTGATCAGGCCGGCGAACACGGCGACGGTCGTCGGCTCCCC
>NZ_CAKJTM010000115.1:0-13053 GCF_917627345.1 Protofrankia sp. CiP3
CCGCTGGCGCGGTCGGGACCGGGGGCGCGGCGGGGGCTGGCTGAGCCGGACCAGGGCCGGTCGCCCCAGCGCCTGGGGCGTGCGGCCGGGGCGGGGCGGCCGGGATGCCTGGCCGGCCAGGCATCCGCGGACCGGGACGGGGGGGCACAGGTCCTGGTCGGGCACCAGTAGCACCCGGCCGGCCTCCGTTGCCCTGCGTGTTGCCCTGGGACGTACCGCCGCGGGCGGACGACCGCTGCGTTGCCGCGCCTTCGACCGGGAATGACTCCTTGAGCTTTCGAACGACGGGTGCCTCGACTGTGGACGAAGCCGACTTCACGAACTCACCAAGATCCTTTAGTTTGGCGAGCACGGTCTTGCTGTCGACTCCAAGCTCCTTGGCGAGCTCGTGTACGCGGGCCTTTCCTACCACGGTGCTCCTTCTTTCGGCCCGCGGTCCGCCCGCGTGACCCTCGTTACCTGCTGGTCGTGATCATGGCTGCGTGCTCATCGCGCGGTCATCGCTGTCTCGACCTGCTTCCATGTCGACATCAGGTGATGTCGTCCAATCTTCCGTGAACTGCTTGACCAGATGGCCTCTGACACCCCCAAGCCCAAGTGGCCCTGGAACGCGCAGCGCTCGCGGGAACGCCCTGCGGCGCTCCGCGAGATCGAGGCAGGCCAGATCGGGATGCAGGTGTGCCCCCCGCCCTGGCATTCGACGGTGAACATCGGGTACGAGCTCACCACCAACTACCACCATACGCACCAAGTCGCTCCGCACCGCCCGGGTACGGCACCCTACGCAGGTGCGAAGCGGCTCCGCACGGCGCGCCGCCATCAGTCTATCCCGTTGCGCCCGCGGAGTGGTTGCCAGCAGCTGGCGATCTCCGGGCCGCGGGCGGCGTCGTGACCCGCCGGGGCAGCGATTCAGGACCTTCTTTCGACGCCGGGCCACCGCTGCCTTCCGTATCCGAATGGATGTCAATGCGCCAACCGGTCAGCCGGGCGGCCAGCCGGGCATTCTGCCCTTCCCGGCCGATGGCGAGGGAAAGCTGGTAATCCGGCACGACCACCCGGGCCGAGCGAGCCGCCTCGTCGGTGACGTCGACGCGAGCGACCCGCGCCGGCGACAGCGCGTTGCCCACGAAGACAGCCGGTTCGGCGGACCAGTCGACAATATCGATCTTCTCGCCGCACAGTTCGGCCATGACGGCACGCACCCGGCTGCCCATCGGACCGATGCAGGCGCCTTTCGGGTTCACGCCAGCGACAGTCGACCGAACGGCGATCTTACTGCGGTGCCCCGCTTCCCTCGCGATCGCGGCGATCTCCACCGTGCCGTCCGCCACCTCCGGGACCTCCAGCCGGAACAGGCCTTTGACCAGCTCCGGATGGGTTCGCGACAGTGTCACGGTGAGACCGTGCGCCCCGCGGACGACACTGACGACATAGCACTTGACGCGGTCACCGTGTTCGAACCGCTCGCCGGGGACCTGTTCGGCCGGCGGGAGCACACCCTCGACAGTGCCGAGGTCCACCAGGACGACCTTGGAACCGGCCCGCTGCTCGTGATGTTGCACGACCCCGGAGACGACGTCATGCTCGCGGTCGGCATATTGCCCGTAGGTGATTTCCTGCTGCGCCTCGCGCAGCCGTTGCATGATTACCTGCTTGGCCGTCATCGTCGCGATCCGGCCAAAATCGTCGGGTGTGTCCTCCCATTCACGGGTCATCCCGTCCACGGAGGTCTCCCGGGCGTAGACCGCGACATACCCCGACGTCCGGTCGACGACCACACGGGCGTCCTGCGCCGCGCCGCCGGTGTGCCGGTAGGCCGTCAGCAACGCGGTCTCGATCGCCTCCACCAGCGTGTCGAAGGAGATGTCCTTCTCCCGTTCGATCCCGCGCAGTGCCGCTACATCGAGTTTCATCGTTCCGCCTCCCCCTCCGCGTCCACCCCGGTCGCAGGATCCTCGCCGGTCGTACGGAACTCCACCTGTACCTCGGCCCGGACGACATCCGCGAAGGATATTCGCGTCACCGCACCGGCTGGCCCATTGTCGTCGTCCATCGTGAGATCAACCGATTCGGGCCCACTGGTGCGTACTCGGCCGAGCAGCTGCCTGCCGTCCCTGGTGCGCACCGAAACCAGCCGTCCCCGGGCCCGGCGCCAGTGCCGGGCCGCGACCAGCGGGCGGTCCACCCCCGGCGAGCTCACCTCGAGCACATACGGACCAGACACGAGTCCGTCGCCATCGACCGCGTCGAGGGCAGCGGAGACAAGCCGGCTGGCCACGGCGACCGCGTCCAGATCGATACCCTCGTCACGATCCACCACCACCCGCAGCACGCTGCGGGAACCCGCCCGGGTGATGACGACGTCCTCCAGGTCAAACCCGTGGGTCGCCAGCTCTGGCGCAAGCAGGCGGAGCAGCTCGGCCCGGCCAGCCCGGCCCCGGTCCGCGGCGTCCGTGCCTCGCGACCGGCCCCGCCCGCCACCGGCATTGGTTGGGGCCACGGCGTCGCCCACGTCGACCCGCTCCTCTCCTTCGCCACGCGTCGGCATGACATCCTCTCGAGATCCTCAGCCTACGTCGGTCACGGCCCGAGCCTCATCCGGGGCATCCGGAGCTCTGTGTCAAGCTGCTGGTCCGTGAGCCCGATGATTCCCGGCCATGGATGCTCCAGGCGCGCCCTGCTCGGCGTGCTGCCCATGACGGCGGCCACAGCCCTGGCCGGATGCAGCTGGACACGATCGCCTCGGGAGCCCGCTACCACCCCGGTGACGACCACGACGGACGACACGCTGCGCCGGTCCGCGGTCGAGTCGGAACAGGGGCTGCTCGTCGCGTACGATCGAGCTATTCTTGCGTATCCGTCAGTCGCGGCCACGCTGCGTGTGGTACGGGCTCATCACGCCGAGCATGTCAGCCGCCTGATGGCGGCCACGACGGCCGCGCCCGGTGGGCCATCACCGGCCGTCACCGTTGCGAGCACGCCTGACGTGGCCACGTCCGCGCCGACAACCATGGCGGCGCTGCTGAAGCTGGAGCGTGGCGCCGCGGCTTCCCTGCGCGCGCAGTGCCTGGCCGCGTCGGCGAGTCTGGCGCCGCTGCTGGCTAGCATCCACGCGGCCGAGACCGCCCATGGCGAGCTGCTCGCCCCATTGGTCGGCTGAGCCTGATGCCGGCCCCGCGGCAGCGCCCACCCGCCCCTGACACGGTACAGACGCTGTCGAACCTGCTTGCCGTTGAGCACGCCGCCGTATATGCCGCCGCCGCGGCCGGCGGTGAGCTGGCTCCACTACGGTCAGCCGCGGAATCGACCCGCGTCCTCGCCGAGAACGCGTTCGCCGCCCATCGAGAGCTGCGCGACCGGCTGGTGGCCGAGATCCTCGACCGGGGCGGCACCGCGCCACCGGCCCAGGCCGCGTACCAGCTGCCTGCGCTATCCGGTGACCTGACCGGAGTGCTACTGCTGCTGGCCGGTATCGAGGACCGCTCGTCGGCCGCGGCATACGACGCGGTCGGCGAGCTGACCGGTGAGATGCGCGCGCTGGTGACCGATGCGCTGACGGGGATGGCCGTGCGCGGCCAGCAGGCTCGTGTCGCGGCCGGCCAGCCGGTGGCCCAGGCCAGCCGGGCGCTACCCGGCGCGTGAGAACGGCCGGTGGAGCCCGGCCGCCCAACCGTCCAGGACACCGAGTAACCGCCCGAGCCGCCCGATCACCGCGTCGGCCCCGGCCGCACCGCGCGATCCCCGCTCCCCCGGCCGAGGAGCCACGCCGTCGGACAGCAGCACGGTCCGCATCCCGACCGCGCGGGCCCCGGCTATGTCACTCGCTGGACGGTCGCCGACAAACACCGCCGTCCGGGGGTCGCGCACGCCGAGCGAGGCGAGCACGGCGCGGAACGCATCCGGGTGCGGCTTGGCGAAGGGCAGATCGTTGGTGTAGACCCGGGCGTCGATCAGGTCCAGCAGACCGTCCCGGGCAAGCCATCGTGAGTGCCACGCGCGAGGCCAGTGCGTGTTGGTCAACAAACCGATCCGCAGCCCGCGGATGCGCACAAGGTGCAACAGCAGCAGCGCGTCCGGGTCGCACACCGTGTGCGGCGTCCAGGCGCACAGGTCATGCCGGCCAGCCACCCGATGCACGGCGCCGGCCACGTCAAGCCCGACCGCCGCCGACGCCACGGCGAGCAGCTCGGTGACCGTCCCGCTGCGGCCCGACCCGCCAGCTGTCGCCCACCACTGCTGTTCGGAGTCCGCCAGCGCCTGGGTCAGTTCCCGCACGTGGCCCGGGGCGAGGTCGTGCGCGGCCAGCCGCCACAGGTCCAGCAGGTCCGCGTCGTGAAAAGGGGTCAGGGTGCCGCCCCAGTCGAAGACCACCGCCTCGACAGCCGGCACCGGCGCTGGCGGCGGAACCAGCGGAACCGATGAAACCGGACGAGCGCCGTTGGTCACCGGGCGACCCAGGCGTCCTGGTCCTGGCTGAGTTCACAGACGATGGACGGCAGGTTCCCACCGGCGACATCGGCCAGTGTGACCTCCTCCAGTACCCGCCGCAGGCTGACCCGTACCGCGATCCACACATCCTGGAGGTGCTTGGCCGCGCCCTCGTACGCCGCGTCCTCCGGCCGGCGGCCCCGTACGCTCGCCAGCGGGCCGTCGGTCGCTCGGATCACCATCGCGATGGTGATCTCACCCGCTGGCCGACAGAGCTGGTAACCGCCGTCAGCGCCACGTCTGCTCGCCACCAAGCCGCTCCGGCGGAGATCGGTGAGGATGTTCTCCAGGAACCGCAGCGGCAGGTCCTGCGCGGTCGCCAGGCTCTCGCCCTTCACGAGCTCCCCGTCGGAAGCTGCCAGTGTCAGCAACGCGCGCAGGGCATAGTCAGCTCGTGCGGAGATCTGCATGTCTCCATCTTGCCGGCCATGGTCCTGACGTGCTCCCCATAGCTGGGCCCCTCGGGGCCGCACCTCCTGCCTGCTCCTGAGACAGGCCCTGCCCTGCCTCAGCGTGACTGTTCGGGCAGGAGCCCCCGGCGGGCGCGCATCCGACGGTCCACGGCGTTGAACGCGGAGTCCACCAGCACTCCGATGATGAAGATTGTCAGCATGGATGCGATCACACCGGTCGCCTCCAGGAACTGACGGCTGTTCTCCAGATCCGAGCCGATGGACGGGTGGCCGGGCACGATGACCAGCAGTTCACCAGCCATCAGGCTCCGCCAGGCGAACGCCCAGCCCTGTTTCAGCCCAGCCACCACCGACGGCAGCGCCGCCGGTGCCACCACGAACCGGTAGAGCTTCAGGCCACGTGCGCCCATGGTGTGACCGGCTCTGGTCAACAGCGGCGGGACATAGTCGATGCCACTGATGACGCCGTTGGCGACCGATGGTGCCGCACCGAGCACGACAACAAAGAGGATCGCTGATTCAGTGAGCCTGAACAGCAGGATCGCCAGCGGGAACCACACGATCGAGGGCATGGTCTGCAACGCGGTGATGAATGAGCCGACCGCGCTCCGCAGCAGCGTGAACCGGGACACGGCCAGCCCCACCGCCCCGCCGATCAGGACCGCCAACACATACCCGACGAAGGCGCGCTGCATGGTGCGGGCGAACGCCGACCAGAAGTCGGCGCTCGTGAGCCGGCGCCCGAGTTCCGGCAACGCCTCATCCGGGCCGGGCAGTACGTAGGACGGTTTCCAGCCGCTCCAGACCAGGGCCTGCCACAACAACAGGAAAATCGCGACGGCTCCCAGCTTCGGCCAGGTCGCCGACCATATCCGCAAGGCGAGCGGGCGCCTGGGCGCCTGGCCAGTGTCAAGGGCGTCGAGACCAGCGAGGGCCACGTCGGTGGATGTGTTCCGGGAGATGCGGAGCACATCGGATTCGATGGTCGTCTCAGCGGCCATGGCGACTCACCTCCGCCCGCAGCCGAGCGGTAATTGTCACGGCCAGCGCCGCGACCTCCGGCGCGTCAATACGGCGGGGGCGGTCGATCCCGACATCGAAGATCTCAGCCACTCGCCCCGGCCGGCTCGACAGCAGCACGATGCGGTCCCCCAGCCGTACCGCCTCCCGCACGTCATGGGTGACGAACAGGACGGTGACTCCGGTCTCGCGCCAGATCCGCTCCAGCTCGTCATGCAACAGGTCCCGCGTCATCGCGTCGAGCGCGCCGAAGGGCTCGTCCATGCACAGGACGTCGGCATCCTGGGCGAACGCCCTGGCCAGGCTGACCCGCTGGCGCATCCCACCGGAAAGTTCGTGCGGACGCTTGTCCGCGAGACCGGCAAGACGGACCATGGCCAGCAGCTCCTCAACCCGGCTGGCGCGATCAGCCCGGGGAACGCCTCGGATCTTCATCGGGAGGGCGATGTTTCCCCCCGCGGTGAGCCAGGGCAGCAAGGCCGAATCCTGGAACATCAGACCGACCTTGCGCGCGCCGACGTCGACGGCGCCGGAACTGGGTCGGTCAATACCGGCAAGAATGCCCAGCAGGGTCGACTTACCACACCCGGAAGCGCCCAGCAGGCAGACAAACTCCCCCGGGCGGACGTTGAAGGAAACATTGTCAAGCGCCTGGACCCGGTGTGGGCCGGACCCGAAGGCCCGACTCACACCGTCGATCCGTACCGCGCTCGCGTCAATGACAGCGGCCACGGAATCTTCTCCCCCTGTTACCCAACCGGATCTTCTTCTACTTCGACGCCACCGAATCCTTGCCCTGCGTTTTCAACAGGGCGTTCAGAGTCGTCAGATCGAAAATTCCGTCCAGGTTGGCCTTGGTCGTCAGGCCCAGCTCCTGTGCATGATCGGCCGAAGCGACAAGCGATGACGCGACCGGGTCGGGCGTGAATGTCAGCCGCTGCCATGCCGGCGCGATCACGCTATCCGCCAACGGCTTGCCGGAAAGTTTCGCCAGCCCCTGATTGGTGACCTGCTGGCCCTTGGCCGGGTCCGCGCCCAGCGCGTCGATCGAGGCGACGTTCGCCTCCACCAAGCGCCTGACGATCTCGGGGTGGCTCTGCGCGTAGTCGGTGCGCACAACCAGCAAGGTGGTGACGAACTTACCGTCAGGCCACTGCGAGGCCTCGTCCACCAGCAGTTTTCCGCCATCGGCGACCATCCTGGACAAGGTGGGCTCGGGTACCCAGGCCCCGTCTATGGCACCTGACTTGAAGGCATCCACCGTCACCGCGTTATCCTGTGGGCGGATCTGGACGTCGCCGCCGCCGTTCTTGTCGGTGGCCAGGCCGTGCTGCTTGAGGTAGTACCGCAGCGCCACATCCTGGGTGTTGGCCAGACCAGGGCTGGCGATGACCTTACCGCGCAGCTGGTCGACCGAGGTGATGCCGCTCTTCACCACCAGGCCAGCCCCGCCGGAGGTCGCACCCGAGATGATGCGCAGCGCAGCACCCTTGGACTTGACGAAGGTGTTGACCGCGGGATTGGGCCCGATATACCCAGCGTCAAGCGCACCGGAGAGGATCGCCTCGGCCTCCTGGGTGCCCGAATTGAACGTCGAGGTCTCAATCTTCACTCCCGCGCCGAGCTTGGCGGCGAAGATTCCCTGATCAAGACCGTAGATAGCGGCTGCGTGAGTGAGGTTCGGAAAGTAACCGAGCCGCAGCGTTCCCGTCGGAGCGGCAGCCGAGCTCGCTGTCGCCACGCTGGCGTCGTTCCCCCCACTCGAGCAGGCCGTTGCCGCCAACGCCAACGCGCCGGCCGCGAGCAGTGGCGTGATTCGACGCCACAGCCTCCTCGATGACATCAGCCTTCCCCCATATGTGCTGTCTCACGGCAAGGGCGCCTCACGACGCCATGCAAACCGATCGAACTAGTCGGAAAACTGAGCATGCCAGAGGGAGGGCCACCACGCCAGACCCAGGAGCAGGTCAAAAAGCGCCGATGACGGCTCAGAACAGGATCGACGCGAAGGTCCCGACCCGGTGGAAACCGATCCGTTCATAAGCCCGGCGCGCAGCGTGATTGAACTCGTTGACATAGAGGCTGACCACGGGCGCGAGGGTAGCCTGAGCGATCGCCACCACGCTCGCGGTGCCCGCTGCCCCGAGCCCCCTGCCCCGTAGCTCAGGAGTCACCCACACGCCCTGAATCTGGCAGACGTCTCCAGCCACCGCGCCGATCTCGGCCTTGAACACGACCCGTCCGTCTTCGATGCGGGCAAAGGAACGGCGCCGGCTGACAAACTCGGCGACCCTGGCCCGGTAGAGCGCCCCGCCGTCGACAAGTACCGGAGACACGCCGATCTCCTCGGTGAACATCGCCACGCACGCCGGCAGCAGGAGATCCAGCTCGTCAGGACGGACAGGGCGCACGGCGGGGTCAGGAGCCACCGCGGGGGATTCAGAGATCACCAACAGTGGCTGGTCCGCCCGGACCTCACGGGCTGGCCCCCAGGCCGGTTCCAGGTACCGCCACATGAGCTGGACCGCATCCGCCACGCCGACGATCGAGGAACATCGACGGCCCTGACGGCGAGCCCGGTCGGCAAACGCCTTCGCCGAAGCCGGACCCGCCGCGACAGGCCAGAGGTTCGCGCCTGAGTAACACACCGCGGTCAAGCGGCCGTCCACCACATGGCCCCACATCTGCGCGCCCAACCGCCAGGGGGCGAGCCCGCATGTCTCCACCCGGGAGGCGACGAACACGTCCGCGACCGGGTTACGCGCGAGCACCTCCCGTACCGCGGGCAGGTCATGATCGTCGAGTAGACGGGTGGGAGCGGAGCGCAGCGGGAGGCCCATGATCACAATCGCCGGGAACTACCCGACCGACACCGAAGGCTCGCCGGATGCCACCCCATCGGCCTCCAGCTGCTCGGCCAGCCGCATGGCTTCCTCGATCAGAGTCTCGACGATCTGCGCCTCAGCAACGGTCTTGACAACCTTGCCCCGGACAAAAATCTGGCCCTTACCGTTACCCGAGGCCACGCCGAGATCAGCCTCACGGGCCTCACCCGGTCCGTTCACCACGCAGCCCATGACGGCGACCCGAAGCGGCACCGTCATTCCCTCCAGTCCGGCGGTGACCTCTTCCGCCAGTTTGTAGACGTCGACCTGTGCCCGGCCGCAGGACGGGCACGAAACAATCTCCAAGCTGCGCTGGCGCAGCCCCAGGGACGCAAGGATCCCGATACCGACCTTGACCTCCTCAACGGGAGGCGCGGACAGCGACACCCGCAGCGTGTCACCGATGCCCTCCGCGAGCAACGCGCCAAAGGCCACCGCCGACTTGATGGTGCCCTGGAAGGCCGGTCCAGCCTCGGTGACCCCCAGATGCAACGGGTAGTCACAACGTTGCGCAAGCAACCGGTACGCCTGGATCATCACAACTGGATCATGGTGTTTGACAGAAATCTTGATATCGGTGAAACCGTGCTCCTCGAACAGGGAGCACTCCCACAGCGCCGACTCCACCAGCGCCTCCGGGGTCGCCCGGCCGTACTTGGCCAGCAGACGCTTGTCCAACGAGCCCGCGTTCACGCCGATCCGGATAGGCGTGGCCGCGGCGGAAGCGGCGCGAGCGATCTCCCCGACCTTGTCGTCGAATGTCTTGATGTTGCCGGGGTTGACTCGGACTGCCGCGCAGCCCGCATCGATCGCGGCGAAAACGTACTTCGGCTGGAAGTGGATGTCCGCGATCACCGGGATCGGCGACTTCTTCGCGATGGCGGCCAGCGCGTCGGCATCGTCCTGGCTGGGGACAGCCACCCGCACGATCTGACAGCCGGCCGCGGTCAGCTGCGCGATCTGCTGCAACGTGGAGTTGACGTCGGACGTGAGCGTCGTGGTCATGGACTGGACGGAGACCGGCGCGTCCCCACCGACCGGCACGCTGCCGACCTGGATCTGCTTGCTACGACGCCGGGTGACGAGCGGGATGGCCGGCGCCTCGGGCATGCCGAGAGTTATTGTCACGATGTCCTCACTGGCGTGTCGATGCTCGGAAGCTGGACGGAAGCTGGACGGAAGGTCACGCGGTACTGGCCAACGCCGGAGGACGCGGTGTCGCTGACAGCAGGCCACCATCTAGGCCTTCGGCACCGCCGGGCGCAAAAATATGATCACATACTCCTCAACCACCAGAGGCTCTTGGGAACCACCGGGCGCGCGAAAAAATTATGATCGCACGCTCTTTGGCCACCAACTCCTCCTTCGCCGTACGGGACCCGCTGTCCGCGTGTCGCGCGGGCACGCAACCGCCCGGCGCGACACGTGCGCTAGTCGAAACTGATCGGATTAGTTGAAACTGATCGGATTGACAATGTCGGCGGACAGAATGAGCAGGCTCAGGACAACGAAGAACGCGACCATGGCGTATGCCGCGGGCAGAAGTTTCACGAGGTCGACCCGTTTCACCGGCCCCCGGTAACCGGTCAGCCGGCGCGCCCCGTGCCGCGCCTGCTCGAAGCCGAGAACCGCCAGGTGCCCGCCGTCCAGTGGGAACAGCGGTAGCAGGTTGAACAGGCCGACCGCCAGGTTGACCCCGGCCACCAGCACGAGGAAGTCACCTATCCGCTGGCCGACGGAAACGTCCTGCGCCGACAGCAGCTCACCGCCGGCCCGTGCCGCGCCAACCACGCCGACCAGACCGTTTGCGTTCCGGTCCTTGCCGAAGAGGTTCGTGAGGTCGCCCAGCCGGTGGACCAACGTGTCGTACATCCCGGTGACGCCACCGCCGAGGATGCTCGCGGTTCTCGGGATGGCCGAAATCGGGTTGTAACGCACAACGTCGACGCCCTGCGCAATGCCGATTGCCCCGACCTGATCATTGCCCGCCAGCCCGGTCTGACGGTCACGACGGACCGAGACCAGCTCGGGCCGTAGTGTGAGGAGCTGACCGCCCCGGTCGACAACGAGGGCCGCGAACCCCGGACCATGATCACGAATAAGACGGGTGAACTGCGCCCAGTCCCGGATCGGCGTCCCGTCGAAGCTCACGACCCGATCGCCGACATGCACACCCGCCAGCTCGGCTGGCCCCACCGACGCCTGCGAGGCACACGGGCCGCTCACCGGCACGCAGACCGTCCGGCCGACCTTGTTCTCGCTGGGACGCGTGGTCCCGAGCAGCAGCAGCACACTGTAGATCAGCACAATGGCGATGACGAAGTGCATGAACGACCCCGCCGCCAACACCACCGCCCGCTGGCGTGCTGGCCGGCCGTGGAAAGCCCGATCGGCGTCAGCCGGATCAATCTCCTCGAGCGGAGTCATCCCTTCGATCTTGACGAATCCCCCGGCCGGAAGCGCCTTGATCCCGTACTCGGTCTCACCCCGAGTACGGGACCACAGCGTCGGGCCGAATCCGACGAAGAACTTCGATGCCTTCATGCCGTAGTGACGAGCCGTCACAAAGTGACCGGCTTCATGGAGAACGATGGAGACGATCAGAGCCAAGGCAAACGCGACGATACCAATCGCGTTGGTCATGGTGCGATCACACCCCGATCACAGCGCTGGAGAATCTCGCGTTGTACCTCAGTGTCACGAAGGCATCACTGTTCGATCAACTCCTTGATCGATGATGGCGCGCACCTGCTCACGCGCCTCCTGCTCCGTACTCAACACCTCGTTGAGGCTCGGATGTTGCACCACCGTATGCGCCGTGACCACTTCGGCCACAACATCGACAATGCGCACGAACGGCAGGCGGTGCCCGAGGAAGGCCGCCACGGCCTCCTCATTGGCGGCGTTGAAGACGGCGGGCGCCGTCCCACCACGACGCCCGGCCTCACGGGCGAGATCGATCGCCGGAAACGCGGCCGCGTCCACGGGCTCGAAGGTCAACGACTGGGCGCGCCGCCAGTCCATCGGAGCCTGCGCATCGGGTATCCGATCGGGCCATCCCAGGGCAAGGGCGATCGGCAGGCGCATGTCCGGCGGGGAGACCTGCGCCAACGTCGACCCGTCGACGAACTCGACCATCGAGTGCACCAGCGACTGCGGGTGGACGACAACGTCGATGTCGTCATAGGGCACCCCGAAGAACAGATGCGCCTCGATCAGCTCGAGACCCTTGTTCATGAGAGTGGCCGAGTTGATCGTAACAAGCGGCCCCATGTCCCAGGTGGGGTGCGCCAGCGCCTGCTGCGTTGTCACCTGGCCCAACTCGGCGCGGGAACGGCCCCGGAAGGGCCCCCCGCTGGCGGTGAGGACAAGTTTACGAACCTCCTCGGCCCGGCCGCCCCGCAGGCACTGGGCAAGCGCCGAATGCTCGGAATCCACCGGGACCAGTCGGGAGGGGTCGCCGTCCAGCGCGTCCAGCACCAGGGGGCCACCGGCGACCAGTGACTCCTTGTTGGCAAGGGCCACCGTACGGCCGGCCCGCAGCGCGGCGAGCGTGGGCGCGAGGCCAACCGACCCGGTGATGCCGTTGAGGACAACGTCAGCGGGCCACGCGGCGATCTCCGTGGCCCCTTCCGGCCCGGTCAGGATCTTCGGGATGGCGTACTCGCCCTTGCGGAAGCCCCGCCGGGAGGCCTCCGCGTAGAAGGCGAGCTGGAGATCCTGTGCTGCGGAGGCCCGGGCTACGCCAACCGCCTCGACACCCAGTTCAAGGGCCTGAGCAGCCAGCAGGTCAACCCTTGCCCCACCGCCGGTCAGCGCGACGACGCGGAACCGGTCGGGATTGCGTTTCACCACATCAATGGCCTGGGTTCCGATGGAACCAGTCGAACCAAGCAGGACAACCTCGCGCGGCAGCGGCGTCTCGACCACGTCGACCATTGTCGCAGGCGCCCGGACGCCACGCCGACACGTGTTCGCCACCCGACACCAGGCCCCGCCTGGACAGGACTCCCGCGCCAGAAAGAGGACAGTGGTCACCAATAAAGTGTTCTTTGCCATAGTCAGGCCGACCTCAACCCGAATAGGCGAAATTCGCCAAAAACCGATGACTCCGCGTGAGCGGGTACGCAACACGCCCCCATATGCACCGACGCGCTGCCATCACAAAAATACGCACCGTCATCACATGTTCTCGGGGAATAAGAGCGCCCGGCAATAAGTGCGTGGATCAAGGAGCGGGGCTGGGG
>NZ_CAKJTM010000116.1:0-8327 GCF_917627345.1 Protofrankia sp. CiP3
GTCGCCTGGCCCGCGCAGGCACCCGGAAAAATCGCGGTCTGCGGTTGGGGATCGTGGATTCAGAGGGTCAGGGTCCTCGAGCCCGGAAGGGAAGCCACCGCGCTGTCACGCCTGCTCTGGTCCTGGTCGGTCGGTGTATGGATTCCTCAGAGTCATCGGGGTGCGCGCGACGTCGAGCGCGGGCTGAGGGAAGCGGGGGCCTGCCGTGTAGTAGCGGGCCCGGGTCCGGCCGACCGGTACCAGGACGTTGGCGCTGGTGAGGTCGCGGAGGTCACGTTGTGCCTGTTGCAGGCTCAAGCCCTCGGCGTGCTCGTAGCGTGAGCGCCGGACACGTCCGGCCATGGCGACGTCGTGGAGCGCGGTCACCACTCGCTCGTCCAGGTCGTTGCCGTCGGCGAACTCCGAGAGCGCGCGCCATACCTGCCCGGAGCGGTCGAGCCGGCCCTGAACCGTCTGGGCCTGCTGGTGGTAGGCGGTCAGGTTGAAGCCGACCCAGCTGGAGACGTCCTGGCCTGGAACGTACGCCGGGCCCCGACCGGCCAGTTCACGGTAGTACTCCCAGGTGTTGCCGGGGCGGCCGAGCCACGCCTCAATGGACGAGAACTCCGGGGCGAGGACGCCTTCCCGGGCGATCATCAGCGTCTGGAGCGAACGGGACATCCGGCCGTTTCCGTCGGCCCAAGGGTGGATGGACACAAGGTGTAAATGCGCCATAGCCGCCCGTACGAGCAGGTGGGTGTCGTCCTCGGTGCCGAGCCAGTCGACGAGCCCCGCCATGAGGATCGGTACGTCGTTGGCGTCGGGAGCGGTATAGGCAGCGATGCTGGGGTCGCGGGCGTCGGTCACGTAGACGGGACCCCGGCGCCATTGTCCGGCCGGCTTACGGGCGGTATGACGGTGGCCCTGCAACATCCAGTGCAGCGCGTTGAAGAGGCCCTTGCTGTAGGCGAAGTCCGGGGCGTCGTGGAGCGTCTGGATGTAGGTCATCATTCGCTGGTAGGCGAGGGTTTCTTCACGGTTTTCGTCCGAGACCTCGACGTCTCTCTCGCCCGCTATCAAGTCCTCGACATCGACTGTGGGCACCTTGAAACCCTCGATGGAGTTCGATGCCGCAACCGCATCAGCGGTCAGGAACTTCCGGAGCCCAGCGGTCCATTTCGAGGGCGCGGTCTGGATTTGGTGCCTCAGCGCCTGCCGCATGGTGTCGATCTCGTCGAGCACGCGCTCGTCGGCAGGCGTGAGCGACGGCGTGGGGTAGAGCATGCATGGATGATGCATTGACGCAGTCATAACGTCAAAAGTCCGCTGCTGTTCGAGCCGGACCGGCCAGCGGATCTTGGGTGCGCCTCGGCCACAACCCGAGCCCACGGCCGACCCTGGCCCGCCGGATGACCCGTCCCACATGCGACGTCCACCATGTTGATCATTTCAGACGGGCTGTCGGCAGGCCGCCGAGCTCGGCATCCCGAAAAGCCAGGCCGACCGGATGGCAGCGGCCTACGAGAGCGAACAGCGACGGATCGCGGGCGCTCTCAGCATTTTTCTACCCGGCCGGTAGGGAATGCGGTGCGGGTCCGGCGGCTTGGAGGGTTCATGGCCTTTGAGTTCACTGTCACCTGGGACTACCGCTGCCCGTTCGCCCGCAACGCGCACGAACACATTCTCACCGGGCTGGCTGCCGGCGCCGGCTGGCAGGTCCGCTTCGCCCCGTTCTCCCTCGGACAGGCCCACGTCGAAGAGGGGCAGCCTGACGTCTGGGACCAGCCTGACCAGGACAGTGGCATCCTGGCCCTGCAGGCTGGGGTCGTTGTCCGCGACGACTACCCCGAGGTGTTCCCGGCCGTGCACCGCGGCCTGTTCGCGCTCCGCCACGACGAGGCCAGGCAGCTGTCCGACCGCGACGAGGTCGCCAAGGTGCTGGCGGACCACGGCGTGCCGGCCGGAAAGGTGCTGACGGCGATTGACTCGGGCGAGGCGCTGGCCAGGGTCCGCGCCGAGCATGAGCAGTACACCAACAGTCACGCTGTGTGGGGTGTGCCGACGTTCATCGCTGACGACCGGGCTGTCTTCGTCCGGCTCATGGACCGTTCCCCTGCCGGGGCCGACCCTGCCGGGTCGATCCGCACGGTCGAGCGCGTGGTGGATCTGCTGACCGGCTGGAGCGAGCTCAACGAGTTCAAGCACACCACCATTCCCCGCTGACAGGTGAGAACCGCCTTCGCGCTGGACAGGTCGGCCAAGCGGGTGGCGAGGGTGGCCAGGGTGGCTTCGGCGTTGCGCACGAGCCGGTCGGTCAGTATGCGGTCGACGAGATCGCCGATCTGCTCGGAAAACCCGCGCAAGCCCAGCTACCCCCGGAACAGGGTGACCGGGCGGCCGGCCGGGCTGGTCGTGGCAGTGATGGTCGTGCGCTCGTGGATGGGCGGAGCCGTCGGCCGGCGGTCGAAGAGAAGCAGAACACCGGTGTCGAGGCCGAGGCGGTCGAGGTAGCCGTCGAGCTGGACGAGTGCGGAGCCGAGGGGGTCGGCGTCGCCCTCGGCGCGGACCTTGAGCTCGAGGGCTTGGCGCTGCACGGCCCCGGCGCCCTCGGGACCGCGGTAGGGCCAGGTGACGAGGAGGTCGAGCCGGCCGCGGCCCACGCCGTACTCGCGCAGAACGGTGCCACCACCGTTCACCACCCGCTGCAGGTACGCCTGGAGGACGAGATGAGGGGCGGCCTCGTGGTAGATCTGTTGCGAGACGAGGATGTCGCCGTTGGCCGTCCAGAAGGCGGCGAACTCGGTGAGGAGCCGGGTGAAGTCCATCCGGCCGTCGGGAAGCACATAGGCGCGGGGCTGGGGGACGTCGGTGGCGTATTCCAGGACACTGTCGGTCAGGGCCCGGACGATGACCTCGTTGTAGATCGGGTTGGCCGGGCGGACGGGTGGGTCCTGGGCGAGCAGGCCGAGGTCGCGGACGTACTGGATGTCGTCGTTCTTCGGTCGCTGTGTCGGCGGGATGCCGGTGATCAGTGGTTCGATGATGGCGCGGACCCGGGGATTGTTGAGCTTGTCGACCAGCGAGTCCAGGTGGGTGGCTCGGGTCTGGATGAGGCGCTCCGTAGCCTTCTCCACGTGCCCGGCCGTGATCGGGACGGGCGCTCGCACCGCCATCTTGACGATGATCTCCTTCGCGAGCGCGTTGACCAGCCAGGGCTGTCCGTCGGTCAGCTCGAACGCCCGCTCGACCGCCCGGTCGGTGAACGGCTGCCCGGTGTCGGCGGTGTGCTGGCCGTAGAGTTCGCCGATCTCGTCGAGGGTGAAGTTCCCCAGCCGGAGCGACTCGACGATGATGTTGAACGGGCTGGGGCCGCCGAGCCGGTCGGGGTTCCCGCCAGCGGCGGTCTTATAATCGCGGAGATCGCGCAGGCCACAGAGAGCGACCGAGATCGGGAAGTTCTCGGGCCGGCCGGTGGCGCCGCTGCGCAGCTGGCTGAGCACGCTGATCAGGGTGCGGCCTTCCAGGGCGTCGATTTCGTCGAGGACGAGCACCACCGGCCGCGGGCAGGCTCTTGACCAGGCCGCGAGCGCGCTGCTCAGCAGCACCCCAGCAGGCGCCTCCGGCCAGGCCGGCGGGCACAGGTCAGCGGGCAGGGCCTCGGCCGCCCGTTCCTGGAGTGTCCCCAGGATGGCGCGTTCCGCCGCGTTGACGTCATCGGACCAGGGGCGCCCAGGCTCACAGGAGGTCAGCACCGCGGCGTATCGGCCGCTCTCGGTCAGTTCCTGGGCGAGTGTCCGCAGCGTCGTCGTCTTCCCCGTCTGCCGGGGAGCGTGCACAACGAAGTAGCCGTGCTGCGCCACGAGGCCGGGCACATCTGGGAGCCGTGCCGCGGCCGGGATCATGTAATGAAGCTCGGGGACGCAGGGCCCAGCCGTGTTGAACCAGCGAGCCATCACGCACCGCCCTCTCCCGGCCGCCGGCACGGACCGATCAGCGCAACTCTACGGACCGCCCCCGACCGCCTACCCCCGGGCGGCGCGGCGGCCGCGGGTGGGGGCGGGTGGGCGCCAGCTGGTCAGGGCGTCCTCGGTCAGGGTGCGCTGGCCATGGTGCCGGCGAGGAAGGCGTCGTAGACCTTGGCGGGGGAGCTGTCGTAGCGCGGGTCGACCTCGTCGTGCCGCTGACGGCGCCATGCCCGCGACAAACCACCTGCTATGACGATGCCAGGGTCTGCCGGCGGCCAGGTGGCAGGACCAGGCGGGCGATGGTGAAGTGGCCGGACGGGCTGGTCTGGGTGGTCAGGGGTTCGTCTGTGGCCGGCGTGGACTGCGATCTCTGGCGGCCGGGCTGGAGACCACCTGCGAGGTGCGCTGGATCGTGGTCCGAACGCGTGTTAGATCATCGATGATCTACGTGCTATTTTCATGGTCAACTACGTGTCAATTCCATGATCGGATAGTTGTGCGCGCCTACGTTCCTCGTCTGCCCGACACGGAGCTGCGGGATGTCATCGCCTCCCACCCAGCCGTCCTCGTCGTCGGCCCCCGGGCGTGCGGCAAGACGACCACGACCCGGCGTGTCTGCCAGTCGATCATGTGCCTGGACGTCCCGGCGCAGAATCGACCCACACCGACGCGCGACACCTGGAATGGCTTGCGGCGGAGATCGGTCCACGGTTCGCTCTCGGGCTCCTCGTACACACCGGCCCACGAGTCTTCCAGCTCGCAGAACGCATCCTCGCCGTCCCCGCGGCCAGCCTCTGGTCGTGCGGCTGAGGACACCGGCGTGCCCATCCCCAGCCAGCCGTCTCCATCAAGCCCAGAGCGAGGCTGAGCGGGAACATCCCCGTTGTCACCTGATGGTCGCCAACCGCTGGAGTATCTCCACGCTCCGCGCTGGCGATCGAACTGTATCGACTCGATCACGTGGTACCGCGGTGGGCCTCTGCTGTCTGCCCGGGTATAATCCAGCGCCGTGCCTGTGTCTCGTAAACGGAAGAAGAAGTCGCGGTCCGGTCGTCGTTCCTCGGGCCGGCCCGAGGTGGCGGCCCTCAGCAGGGCAGCGCAGGCCAACCCGTTGCGGGAACTGTTCGAGTACCGTCGCCGGCTCGACGAGCACCGCACCGCGCTGGCCGCGGACTCCGCCGGACCGATGGTCGATGCGTTGATCATGGCTGCTCTCAGCTGGTCCGACGACGAGCTCGAAGATGACTTCTGCGCCCGCTTCGGTGCGGCGATGATCCAGTACGAGGGCGGTGAGCTGGAGGACATGGTCAACCCGGACGACTTCGTCCGCGCCGTGCTGCACGCGCTCGACGAGCGGCTGCACGGGTCCGAGGATTCCAGCAGTGACGTCGCGGCGGCGCAAAGGCTGCTGGCCGTCGTCGCCGGTGTGCTGCCGGAGCCACTGAGTGCGTCCGCGCGGGATCTGGTCGCCGAGCACCTGGACGACGCCGCGGCACAGCGGGCCATCCGCGGGCGTGCCGTGACCGGCCCGGCCCAGTGGGCGCGGAACGGCTACGGCACCCGCTGGGCCGTGGTCGCCCCCTTCACCTGCGCGGACGGCTCGCGGCGGTGGTACCTGTGGGACGTGGACACCTGCGGATACGAGGTCGTCACCGTGCACAGCGGCTTCCACCCGTCCGCCGAGACCGCGCTGGCCGAATGGCAGCAGGCTGTCGGCCCATCCGCCGCCGAAACCACCCTGGCCCCGGCGGATGACGCCGAGACGCTCGACGCGCTTCTGCCCGGTGAGCTGGAAGGCATCCGGCTTGGCGGAGAGAACCAGGCTCAGTACGCCGAGTTCCTGCGCAGCCGCCAGCTCGGCCACACCGTCCGCCAAGCGGCCCGCCGGGCCCGCGGGCGCACACTTCCACGGCTGAGCACCGGCACCGCGGCCGAACAGTTCGCCCATCAGCTGCGGCAGATCGGCCACCAGGACAGGCCGGCCGACGACGAATCCGACCAGGGTCCCGCCGGTGCCGGTGACCTTGCCGCGGAGATGGCCGAGTCCTGGTCCCCGCGCGAGCACCCCAGCCTGTACCCGTACTGCTCGCCGCACAAGGTCGCCGCGGCGGTATCGCACCTGCGCGACTTCTACCAGGACGACTTCGCCACCCAGCTGATCGCGGTACTGCCCGAGTGGATCCGCTTCCTCGCCGAACACACCGGCATGGCAGCCGACCTGACCGAACGCTGCCTCGCCTACGCCTCGGGCGAATCCCGGTTCCCTGGCCCGCTCAACGAACGCGGACAACTCGGCATCATGACCCGCGTAGCCGAATGACCGCACGCGCGTAGTACCACAACCCGGTGAAGCCGCGCCGGCATCACAGTCTCGAACCGCGTCCCCGCCCATATCCCGGAACTTCACCGTGAAGACCCCAGCTCCGAGATCCGTCGGCGCCGCGGCAGCAGTCACCGGCCCGGCCCGTCGTCCTTCTCCAGGGTCCTCGGTCTGTCGGTAAGTCCACCTCATGATCACCAAGGCTGCGCACTTCCCGGGCCTGATCCAGGCCGCGCCCGAAGACCGCCCGGTCCAGCGCGCCCTGGCCGGGGGTTATCACCACAGCTGGGAACATTCAGCGGGGCCGCTCCGGCGGCTTGTGGACGGTCGCTGATCAGCTCCGGACCGGCGTCGTGTCCCGGTAGCGGTCGCGGAACGCCTCGGAGGCGGCAGGACCGGCGGTAAACACGAAGTCCTCGCCGTCAACCCGGCGGCCGGTCGTGCGGTCGACCATGATCGGGTCGGCCTCCTCGCCCGTCTGCGCGTCAACCAGGACCATGCTGCGCTGCTCGGCCTCGAGCCGCGAGTTTCCCCATGCGGCCAGCGCGACGAGCACCGGACGCAGCGAACGCCCCAGGTCGGTGAGGACATATTCGTAGCGGGCCGGGCTGGCCTGGTAGGGCCGCCGCTCCAGCAGCCCGTCAGCGACCAGGGTTTTCAGCCGGGCGGTCAGCATGCTCGTGGAGATCCCGAGGTTGGCCTGGAACTGGTCGAAGCGGGTGTAGCCGTCAAAGGCGTCGTGCAGCAGCAGCACCGTCCACCACTCGCCGACGATCCCCGCGGCCCGTGACAGCGGGCACTCCCGGTCTTCCAGCCTGATCCGTGCGGGCACGCGCGCGACACCCCTTCCATTACTGCTAAGTTAGAAGTCACTGGCTTCTAAAACAGAAGTCTACCGGTCGCGGTCGCCGCCGGCACCAGCCTCGGTCGGCGACCGTGTTGAGAGGAGCGAGACGACGTGACGATCAGCGACGGTCTGGGTGGCCGCAAGGCACTGGTCACCGGCGGCACCAAAGGCACCGGAGCCGCCATCGCGACCAGGCTGCGAGAGGCAGGGGCTAGCGTCATGGCGACCGCCCGGTCAATGCCCGAGGGCTACGACCACCCGGGGCTGTTCGTCGCGGCCGATCTGAGCACACCCGGCGGTGCCGTGGCCGTGATCGAACGGGTCCGGGACCTGTGGGGTCAGCTGGACATCCTGGTACATACCCTCGGCGGCTCCCAGGCCCCGTCCGGCGGGTATAGCGCGGTGAGTGAGGCCGACTGGGCGTTCGAGCTGAACCTGAACCTGCTCGCCGCGGTGCGCCTGGATCGTGGCCTGCTACCCGCCATGACCGCCCAGGGCGCGGGGGTCGTGATCCATGTGACCTCGATCCAGGCACGGATGCCCCTGTTCGACGCCACTCTGGCCTACGCCGCGGCCAAGGCGGCATTGACCACCTACAGCAAGGGCCTGGCCAACGAGCTGGGCCCACGAGGGGTACGGGTCAACACGGTCGCTCCAGGCTGGATCGACACCGAGGCATCCCAGGCCCTCGTCGCCCGCATCGCAACGGGCCAGCGGATCAGCGAAGCCGCAGCCCGCCAGCAGATCCTCGACGGGCTCGGTGGCATCCCGATCGGCCGGCCCGCGCGGCCGGCCGAGGTCGCCGAACTGGTCGCCTTCCTCGTCTGCGACCGTGCCGCGTCGATCAACGGTGCCGAGTTCGTCATCGACGGCGGCACCGTCCCCACCACCTGACCCGGCCCCGCGAACGACAGACGAGAAGACAGGACCAACGATGCCCACCATCGACATACCCGAGCCGATCCGCCGCTACTTCGAGCTCGCCGCCCACCCTGACCAGAAGGCCTACGTCGACCAGTTCGCCGCCGACGCTCTGGTCGAAGACGAGGGCAGGAACTATCAGGGGATCGACGCGATCCGTTCCTGGCGCGGCGCGGTCCCCCTCGTGACCTACACGATCAAGAGCATCCAGCGCCACGGCCACGGCCACGACGCACGGGCCGAGATTGCCGGCGATTTCCCCGGCAGTCCCGTCGAGCTGGCCTTCCACTTCGAG
>NZ_CAKJTM010000116.1:8779-13424 GCF_917627345.1 Protofrankia sp. CiP3
TGACGCCGCTCCCCTATTGCCGGGCGCTCTTAACCTCGGACGCTTGGGAGCACGGCTCAGCCCGTCACTGGAAAACCCGGCGTGACGCGGGCGGGCCTGCGCTTACCGGGGCATTGCTTACCGGGCCTGTGCCTACCGGGGCATTGCTTACCGAGGCATGGAGCGGTGCGCGCCGCGACCACCAGCCCCGCGGCACATCCGAGCGGGACCGTGGTCACCTGCGCAAGCCCCATCCCGCTCGGTGCATGTCGATCTCGAAGAGGGCCGCGCGCAAGATCAGGGCGCGCTACCAGCACCTCCACCCCGCCACGCGCCCCGCAAACCTCGCGAAACGCCGGTCTTGACCCTCCGCCCGTCCCACGACCCATCCCACGGACGATTACTCTTGGCGACCATCGTCGGAGATCGTGGCTGACTAGTCCGGTGTATATACCGCGCCTCCATCGAATGCCCGGCCCACCGCAACCAGAGCGACGGGTCCTCGGTGATCGCCGTGGATGCGTCGACGTCCGGGCTTTCGGGCACGTCGCCCCGGTGACCGCTGCTATCGAGGAGGGCGAGGCCGTTCCACAGGATCGCCCCCGACTGGGATGATCTGTGCTGGTACGGTTACCCGGACAGTTCGGGGAGGGACGCACGCGGGGGTGCCCGGTGGGGGAGCGGTACGACGTCTTCGTCTCCTACGGGCATGCGGACGAGGTGTGGGTGCGGGCGCTCGTGGAGAACCTGCACGCCGCCGAGCTGAGGGTGTTCTTCGACGACTGGGAGATCGCCCCGGGAGACCGGTGGGTCGAACGGTTGGAGGACGGTGTCGCCGGCTCGGTCGCGGCTGTGGTGGTGTGCAGCCCGGCATCGCTGGAACGGCCGTGGGTCCGGGATGAATACGAGGCCCTGCTGCGCCGCTCGAACGACGAGGGCCTGCGGCTGGTCCCGGTGGTCATCGGCGAGGTGGTGCTGCCGCCGTTCCTGGGTAACCGGCACTACGTCGACTTCCGCGGTACAGGGGGCGACGAGGCCGCCTACCGGGTGACGTTCGAGGCGTTGCTGCGGGGGCTGCGCGGGCAGCGCGGCCCCCGCCCGGCGGGGGAAGCACGTACGCCGGGCGGGCTGGTGGTGCCGGCCGGCGGCGGGTGGCGCCCGGAGGGGCCGCGGGAGGCCACCCTGCGCCTGAGTGCGGACGAGGTGGTGTTCGCCCCCGTAGGCGGGCAGGTGGCCCGGGGCCGCCCGGCCGGGGTGGACCACCGCTTGCGGGACGGGCTGTTCGAGTTGGTGCGGGCCAGGCGTCTGGCTCCGGCGGCCGTGGAAGCGGTAGAGCGCGTCGACCGGGCGGGCGGGGCGGCGGGGCACGCGGCGGGGTTGGCGGGCCGGCTGACCTCGGCCGGGGTGTTGTTGGGTGAACGGTTCCTGCCGGAGCCGGTCGCCGCGGCGGTGGCCGCCGAGGTCCAGGCAGCGGCCCGGTTGGGTGCCTCGCTGGAGCTGGCGGTGGAGGTCGACGACCCGGCGTTGGCCGACCTGCCATGGGAGACCCTGGTGGTACCGGGGATGGCGCACCCGCTGGTGCTGCACCCGCAGGTGCGGCTGTACCGGGCGGTGCCCGGCCTGGGGCCGACCCCGCTGCCGACGATCCCGGGGCCGCTGCGCATCCTGGCGGCCGTCGCCAGCCCGGAACGGGGCACGGGCTTGGACCTGCTGGACTACGAGCAGGAACTGGCCAAGATTCTGGATGCGGTCGAGGTCGCGCGGCAGGCGGGCCGGGCCTACGTGGAGGTGGTGACCTGGGGCAGCCTGGCCGAGATCCGCGCCGCGCTCGCCCGGCAGCGTTTCCACGTCCTGCATATCTCCTGCCACGCCCAGCCGGGCGCCTTGGTCCTGGAAACCGCCGACGGCCGGCCGGATCTGGTGGACGCGGCCCGGTTCGCCGACGAGGCGCTCCTGCCCGACCGGGGTGTGGGGCTGGTGGTGCTGGCCGGCTGTTCCACCGCCCAGGCCGGTGCCGGCGGGACAGGCGGCACCGGCGCCCAGGCCACCGGCGAGCAGGCGGCGGCCCAGGAGGACCAGGAACCCCCGGCCGCGGTGGCGGCATTGCCGGGGCTGGCCCGGGGGGTGCCGGCGGTGCTGGCGATGACCGCCAGCGTGACCGACCGGTATGCCACTGCCCTGGCCTCCCGGCTGTATGCGGAGCTGGCCGGCGGGCAGGTCGCCGACCCCCTGGCTGCCCTCGCCGCCGCCCGCCGGCAGCTGGAGGACGACCGCCGCCGGCTGCCGGAGGCCGACCCGGCCCGGGGGCTGGTGGAGTGGGCCACCCCGACCCTGCTGCTGCGCGGCCCGGCCCGGCCGCTGTACGACCCCAAACAGGCCTTCGCCGAGGTCCGCCCGTCGGGCGAGCCGGTGTTCGCCGAGGGGATGGTGGTGCGCCGGGTCGGGGCGTTCGTCGGCCGCCGCGGCGAGCTGCGGGGGCTGCTCGCCGCCCTGCGCAGCGGTACCACGCCCGGGGCGGTGGTCCGGGGGATCGGCGGGGTGGGTAAGTCCACGCTGGCCGCCCAGCTGGTCGCCGGGCTGGGCGAGCAGGCGGGCCTGGTTGTCTCCCTGGCCGGCCCCGCTACTCCCGACCTGATCCTGGACACCGCCGCCCGCCGGCTGCGCTCAGCCGCCCTGCGTCAACCCCCCGGCCTCCAGCAGCGGCTGCTGACCCTGGCGGGCATGGTCGGCGAGACATCGCTGCCGTGGGCGGAGCGGGTGGAACTGCTAGTCGAGCACCTGCTGCCCACCCTGCCGGTGCTGCTGCTGTTGGACAACTTCGAGGACAACCAGGCCAGTCCCGCCGGCGGCGACCCGGCCGAGGTCCGCGACCCGCACCTAGCCGCGTTCCTCACCCGCTGGACAGACCTGCACCGGCACGCCCGGCTGCTGGTGACCAGCCGCTACCCGCTGCACCTGCCCGGCGAGGCCCACCGGGGGCTGGCCGAGGTGCACCTGGGCCCGCTCAGCCTGGCCGAGGCCCGCAAACTCGTCTGGCGCCTGCCCGCCCTGGACAGGTTGACCCCCGCCGAGCTGCGCCGTGCGGTCGCCGACGTCGGCGGCCACCCCCGTGCCCTGGAATACCTCGACGCCCTGCTGGCCGGCGGGCGGGCCCGGTTCGCCGACGTCGACCGCCGGCTGCGCGCCGCCCTGGCCGAGCGGGCCGAGGTCGCCGACCCGGAGGCCTGGCTGGACGGCCGGGCCGGCGACCTCGACCGGGCCCTGGACGAGACCGTCACCCTGGCCGCGGCCGACGTGCTCCTCGATGCCCTGCTGGCGCGGGTGGAACAGGTGCCGCTGGCCGGGCGGCTGCTGCGCGGCGCGGCGGTCTACCGCCTCCCCGTCGACGACACCGGCCTGGCCTGGCAGGTCGGCGACATGGGCCAGCCGGTCGCCGACCCGGATCGGCAGGCCCGGCTGGCGGAGCTGTCCGCGCGCATCCGGCAGGCCCGCGCCGCCGACCCGCAGGCCGGCGTCGACGACATGGGCCTCTCGCCGGCCGACCGCGCCCAGCTCGACGCGGACCTGGCCGCTGAGCGCCGCCCACCGCTGGTCGTACCGGCCGGGCTGGATGCGGCCACCCGGCTGGTGGCCGACCTGGGCCTGCTCACCCCCGCCCCGCTGGCTGACGGTGGGGCGGGCATGGTGGTGCACCGGTGGACCGCCGCCGCCCTGGCCCGCACCACCGAACCGGCCGCCCTCGCCGAGGCCCACCGCCGCGCCGCCGCCTACTGGGCCTGGCGCGTCGAGGTCCTGCCCCAACCCCGCATCGACGACGTCGTCCACCTCCTCGAAGCCGCCCACCACCAGCTCGCCGCCGGCGACACCGACGCCGCCGCGTGGACCACCAACACCGCCTGGCGCCAGCTGCACACCTGGGGGGCCTACGACTGGGGCGAGCAGACCTGGCGTGAGCTGCTCCCCCACCTGCCCGGCCGCACCAAGGGGCTCTCCGTCGCCCACGCCAACCTCGCCATCCTGGCCCAGCTGCGAGGCGACTACCCGGCCGCCGAAACCCGCTACCAGCAGGCCCTGACCATCGACGAGGAGCTCGGTGACCGCGACGGCCTCGCCGCCACCTACAGCAATCTCGGCATCCTGGCGCAGCTGCGGGGGGACTACCCGGGCGCCGAGGCCCGCTACCAGCAGGCGTTGGCCATCGGCGAGGAGCTCGGTGACCGCGCCGGCCTCGCCACCACCTACGGAAACCTCTACACCAACCTCGGCGTCCTGGCGCGGCTGCGGGGGGACTACCCGGCCGCCGAGACCCGCCACCAGCAGGCGTTGGCCATCCGCGAGGAGCTCGGGGACCGCGCCGGCCTCGCCATCACCTCCACCAACCTCGGCCAGCTGGCGCGGCTGCGGGGGGACTACCCGGGCGCCGAGGCCCGCTACCAGCAGGCCCTGGCCATCTTCGAGGAGCTCGGTGACCGCGCCGGCCTCGCCCTCACGTACACCAGCCTCGGCGTCCTGGCGCGGCTGCGGGGGGACTACCCGGGCGCCGAGGCCCGCTACCAGCAGGCCCTGGCCATCTTCGAGGAGCTCGGTGACCGCGCCGGCCTCGCTACCACCTACGAAAACATCGGCAACCTGGCGCAGCTGCGGGGGGACTACCCGGGCGCCGAGG
>NZ_CAKJTM010000117.1:0-12788 GCF_917627345.1 Protofrankia sp. CiP3
TGGGAGCCGACGACCGTCGCCGTGTTCGCCGGCCTGATCACCCGTGCCCACACCGCCGGCAAGATCGCCGGCGGTGCCGAGGCGTGACTCACCGCCGAAAAGATCTTCACTATCGATCTTGACATCCATAGGAGCATCCAGCGGAAACACCGATGATGGTCATGGAATCTCGGAATCTCGGAATCTCGGAATCTCGGAATCTCGGAATCTCGGAATCTCGGAATCTCGGAATCTCGGAATCTCGGAATCTCGGAATCTCGGAATCTCGGAATCTCGGAAACTCCGGCTAGCGCTGTCGATCGCCGCCGCGGCGACGGCGGGTGGAGATCAGCGGGTTGCATTGGGCTGAGGGGGCGCCGATCAAGGAGTCGCCCAACGATTGGGCGGTCTCCGTATTGTAGTCAGGCCTTGACGAACCGTGCCCGCTTGGCGGAGTGTGCACAGGTGGCCCACTTCGGCACACTCCTGAGTTCGGAGGCCTTGATGCGGCTAAGTTTCGTGGGTATCGATCCGGGGTCGCCTGACAACGGCTGCCCGGCGGTCTTCGTGGATGAGGACACCGGCGACCTGTGGTTCCAGGGCGAGTCGGTCACGGATCGGGAGGCGCTGGCGGAGGTCGCGCGGCACAGCCCGATCGGGTCGACCGAGGCTGTGGTCCGGCTCCCGGCGGTCATGAAGGCGTTCATCGTGGAGGCGGCGAGTGGGACCTACGAGCGAGGCAAGCAGGGTCCTGGGCCGCATCCCGGGCGTAGCTGAGGAGCCCGACCCGCCGTTCGACACGCTGCTTCGCGCGTGTGGGTCTTCCGCTGCGCATCTGGAGCTGCGGGATTCCTATGACGGCGGGGACCCGTGGTTTCGGGCGTGGCTCGCCGGCGATGAGGAGGAGTTCCAGCGGCGGCTGGCGCCCCGGCCATGGCTGGATCTGATCGGCGAGGTGACCGGTCGCGGGGTCGACGTGCGCCGGCTCCGGGTGGTGTCGGAGCCGGTGAGCGACTACATAAGATTCGAGCATGCGACGACGGCGTCGAACGTCGCTGCGGGTGAGCAGATCCGCTGGCTGCCCCGGCATCTGGCAACCGGCCTGCTGCTCCCGGCGAACGACTTCTGGGTGTTCGACGGCGAACGGGCGCAGTTCAACTACTTCTCCGGCGGTGGGGAGTTCCTCCAGACCCGGCTGTCGCCGGACCCGGCGATCGCCGCGCAGTGCACGGCGGCGTTCGAGGCGGTGTGGGAGCGGGCTGTGCCGCATCAGGACTACGAGCTGGTCTGACGACGGTCTTCGCGTCGTCGCGGCAGTCTTGCTCCTGTGCAGCCGTCGTCGTCCTCCAGTGCCCAGCAGGCCCGTCAGCTTCTCGCGGGCCGGCTTCGTGACCTGCGCCGCGATGCTGGTCTGACCGCGATCGAGCTGGCTGCCCGTGCCGGGTGGGAGCGTACGAAGGTCTCGAAGATCGAGCATGCCACCCGGCCCCCGTCGGCGGCGGACGTCCGCGCGTGGTGCGAGATCTGCGGCGCAGAGAGCGAGACCGCGGACCTGCTCGCGTCCCTGCACTCGGCGGAGGGGATGTGGATCGAGTGGCGCCGGATGGAACGTTCCGGGCTGCGGCACGCGCAGGAGGCGCGGCTGCCGCTGTATGAGCGGACCCGCCAGTTCCGCGGCTACAGCTGCTGGGTTGTGCCCGGCCTGATCCAGACCGAGGACTACACCCGCGCCGTGCTGCGTGCCTACCAGCAGCGCCGCGGAGTCCACGACGATGTCGAGGCTGCGGTCGCGTCTCGGATGAAGCGCCAGCGTGTCCTGCGCCGTCACCAGCGCACCGCCGCGTTCCTCCTTGAGGAGTCCGTGCTGCGTAACGGTTTCGGCGGGCCGGCGGTCATGCGGGGCCAGTGCGCGCACCTGGCCGAGGTCACGACGTGGCCCGCGGTGTCCCTCGGGGTCATCCCGGTCTCTGCCGATCGTGGCATGGCCAGCCCTGTCGAGGATTTCTGGATCTTCGACAACGACCAGGTGAACGTCGAGCTCGTCTCGGGATATCTGACGGTGACCCAGCCCACCGAGATCGCCCTCTACGCGCAGATGTTCGCCCGTCTGAGCGAGATCGCCGTCTTCGGCGGCCGGGCCCGTGATCTCATCGCCGCCGCGTATCAGTGACCGTGGTCCTGATTGCCACACTCGGGCACACTCCTGGCCGTCGTGATCCCGCCGGTCCTACGGTGATCGCGCCCCCGACGACCACCACTGGAGCGTGACGTGACTCAGGCCCCCGACGCGGCCAACCCCGACCAGGCGGACGAGAGGCGGGCTGCGATGGTCGACCGCCTCGTCACCGACGGCTGGATCAGCGGGCCCGAGGTGGAGGCCGCGTTCCGGACCGTTCCACGGCACCTGTTCGTGCCGGACGGCACGCCGCTGGAGAAGGCCTACGACGCCGACCAGTCCGTGGTCACGAAGGCAGGCCCGCACGGCGTGAGCATGTCGACGGTGTCGGCGCCGTGGCTGCAGGCCCGCATGATCGCCCAGGCGGGTATCGCTCCGGGGATGAAGGTCCTCGAGGTGGGCAGCGGTGGCTATAACGCGGCCCTGCTCGCGCACGTCGTGGGCGAGCAGGGCCAGGTGGTGACTGTTGACATCGATCCGGAGGTGACCGCCCGCGCGACCGCGGGGCTGGACGCCGCCGGCTACGGCGACAGGGTCATCGTTGTCACGGCGGACGCCGAGCACGGCGTGCCGGCGTACGCGAGCTATGACGCGATCGTGGTCACCGTCGGGGCGTGGGACCTGGCACCCGCGTGGCTGGAACAGCTGACCGGCGACGGCGTCATCGTCGTGCCGCTGCGGATGAACACGTTCACCCGGTCGCTGGCCTTCCGCCGGTCGGGAGAGCACTGGGTGAGCACGTCGGCGCAGCTGTGCGGGTTCGTGCCGATGCAGGGCCTGGGAGCGCGCAGGGAGCGCCGGCTTCAGCTGCGCGACCCCGCCGGCGGGGTGGTGACGCTCCTGTTCGACGAGGCTGAGATGGACAACCCGCGTTCCCTGGCCGGTGCACTGGAGCACGGCCCGGTCCAAGCCTGGTCCGGAGTCACGATCCCGGCCCAGGGCGAGTTCGGCGACCTGCATCTGTGGCTCGCCGGCTTCCTGCCCGGCTTCTGCCGCGTCGAGGCCGGGCCCGGCACGCCGATGGCGGCCGAGGGCGTGTGCAGAACCTGGTTCCCCTTCGGAGCGGTGCTCGACGACTCGTTCGGCGTGATGGAACTGCGCGACAGTGACCTGCCCGGCGGGGACCGCGAGTTCGGTGCCCGGGGATACGGGCCGCACGCCACCGAGGCGGCCGAGGCTCTGGTCGCCCAGATCAAGGCCTGGGACGCCCACGGCCGGCAGATCCCCGACGACGCCTTCGCCTACTGGCCCGCGGGCACCACCATTCCGGCCTCCGACGCTCCCGTAGGCCAGTTCCACAAGATCCACGGCACGGCCACCATCACCTGGCCCCCGGCCGGCTGACGCTCCGCCTCCAACATCCACAGCCCTTTCGCCAACGCACATTCCGGTACTCCGTCCACGCCCCCACCTGCCCAGGAAAGGTAGCCATGACGCCACCCTCCGCAGTTCTCGCGCCCTCTGCGACTTCCAGCGACCTTGACCCGTTCGACGTCGACCTTGATCTGCGGGTGATCGAGGCGGTCGGCCCGCTCGTCATCACGATGTGCGCCACGGACGACAACTGCGGGTCGACCTGCAAGCCGAGCGCCTGCTCCACTTCCTCCGACAACCCGTCCTGACGACGCCCCGTCCTGACGCGGCCGGTGCCACCGGTGTCCCCTGGGACACCGGTGGCACCGGAGCCCGATGACCTTGTTGCCGCCTGAGCGAGGAGCCCGGCATGGCCGCGCGATACCGGCATCACGGCGTGGTTCTGCTCCGGTCGACGACAGATCCTGGAGATCTTGACCTGCCACGCGACCTGGACCTGGCCGACCTCGGGGCTGTCGAGGCCGAGGGCGGTGCCTGGCTGACGAAGACCTGGTCACGGAACGACGTCCGCGCTGCGGTCACCGCGGCGAGCAGCGACTTCGCTGCCTGGGTCGATCGTGTTGTATCCGGATCTGGGCAGGCCACTGCCCGGGATCGGCGGCGCGCGGTGCTGTCGCTGGCGTCCTACCTGCTGCGGTGGCAGCGGCGCGTCACGCCGTTCGGCCTGTTCGCCGGAGTCACACCCGCCCACGTCGGACCAGCGAGGGCGGCGATCGGCGGTGCCCACCCGGTGATCGCGCGCCCGGATGCCGCGTGGATCGCTACCCTTGCGCGGCAACTCGCCCGCACCCCTGCCTTACGGGAACGGCTCACCGTCACGGTGAACTCGATCGCGATCTTCCGGGACGGCCGGCTGATCCTAGCCCGCCGCGCTCCGCTCGACGCCCGGACGCCGGGCCCGGTCCGCGAGACGTCAATCCGCGCGGCCGACCCCGTGCGGGCCGCCATCGACCTGGCCAGAACACCGGTAAGCATCACCGGGCTCGCCGCCGCCCTTACCAAGCGGTTCCCCGGGGCGGCGCCAGACCGCGTCCGCGCACTGCTCGACCAGCTCCTCGACGAGGAGTTCCTGCTCACCGACCTGCATCCGCCGATGACAGCCGGCGACCCATTGGAGTACCTGTGCGCCACGCTCCGCGCCGCCGGCGCCGGCGAGATGCCGCAGGTCGCCCCGGTGCTGGGCGAGCTGGCGGACATCGCCTGCATCCTCGCCGCGCACAACGACTGCGCGAGCCCGGCCGACGCGACCGCGCTGCGCGCGGCCGCCGGCAGGCGGATGGCCACGTTGACGCCCACCATGGACCGCCCGCTGGCGTTGGATACCCGGCTCGACGGAGACGTGACGATTCCCGACTCGGTGCTGAACGAGGCCACCGCCGCAGCCGAGGTGCTTCTCCGCCTGACAACTTGGCCGTTCGGAGCGATGTCCTGGCTGGAATACCAGGCACGGTTCAAGGAACGCTACGGCCCCGGCGCACTGGTGCCGGTGCGGGACCTCGTCGCCGACTCCGGACTCGGCTATCCGGACGGCTACCTCGGCGCGCCGGCCCCACGTCCGGTGTGGCGGACGCTGACCGAACGCGACGCGGCCCTGCTGGCTCTGATCCACCAGGCCGCCCTGGAAGGCAGCGACGAGATCCGCCTGACCGGTGACGACGTACGCACCCTTACCGTCGGTGATCCCGACGCGGTCGTGCCGCCAGCACGCATCGAGATCGCTGTCGCCCTGCACGCCCGATCCACCGAGGCGATCAACGCCGGGCACTTCGAGCTGCAGGTGACCGGGACGGCCCGCGTCCCCGGCAGCATGGCCGGCCGCTTCACCCACCTGCTCACCACCGCGGAACGCGACGCACTCGCCGCAACCTTCCGCACAGCGGACCATCAGGAGGACACCCTCATGGTGCAGGTGTCGTTCCGGCCGCGGGTGCCCCGCACCGAGCACATGACCCGGGTCGCACCCCTGGCAGACACGATCCTTCCGATCGGGGACCATCCCGACGGCACCACGATGGTCGTCTCCGTCGACGAGCTAGCCGTGACCGCCGACGCGGCGCAGCTCTACCTGGTGCATCTACCCACCGGTCGGCGCGTGGTCCCGCACATCCCGCACGCGCTGGAGATGACCGCTTTCACCCCACCGCTCGCCCGGTTCCTCGCCGAGGTCGCGGACGCCCGCTGCGCCGAACTACGCCCCTTCGACGTCGGCGCGGCCCGCGTCCTGCCCTACGTGCCTCGCATCCGCTACCGCAGGACGACCCTGTTCCCCGCCCGCTGGAACCTGGAGAGAGCCGCCCTCGATGGCTGTCCAGGCACCAGCTTCGATACGCGGCTGGCCGCGTGGTGGCGCCGGTGGAGACTTCCCAGCCGCGTGGTGCTCTGCGACGGCGAGCAGCGGCTACCGCTGGACCTCGAGCACTCCCTCGACCGGGAACTCCTGCACGCCCACCTGACCCGCACCTCGCGCGCCGAACTCCGCGAGGACAACCCGGCCGGCTCCGACGACTGGCTCGGCCGGCCCACCGAACTCCTCATCCCGCTGACCCTGGCCAACCCACCACGACGCCCCCTGCCGGTCACCGCTACGCCCGGCGACGCGCACCACCCAGGGACGGGCCTGGTGGCCTGCGCCCGGATCACCGGCAACCCGGCCCGCTTCGACGATCTCATCGTCGTCCACCTGCCCCGACTCGCCGACCGTCTGCGCCCCGAGGCCACACGCTGGTGGATACGCCGCTACCGCGACATGATCCACCCGGAGATCCCGCAGCACATCACTCTGCACCTCCGGCTGACCGATCCGGATCGTTTCGGCCCGCTGGCCGCCGAACTCGCCCGGTTCGCCGCCGACCTGGAGGGCCGGGGCCTGCCCGCCGCACTGAGCTTCGTCCCGTACTACGAACAGCCCGGCCGGTACGGCAGCGGCAGCGCCCTCGCCGCAGCCGAAGACGTCTGGGCAGCCGACACCGCCGCGGCCGTCGCCCAACTCGCCACTGCCTCCGACGGTGTGCCGGGCCAGGCACTCGCCGCCGCGTCGATGGCCAGGATCGCGGCCGTGTTCGCCCCCGACCCCGCGGCCGGCTACCGAGCCCTGATCCGCTGCCTGGACCAGGGAAGCGGCCCCCTGGATCGCGACCTGCGTGATCTGGCCTGCGACCTAACCGACCCGGCCGGTGGCCCACGCGCACTTGCCGCAGTGCCCGGCGGTGACACCGTCACGCAGGCCTGGGCCGACCGCGACGCCGCGCTCGCCGCCTACCACGAGCAGCTGGCCGCACAGCGCGACCCAAGCACCGTGCTACGGACCCTGCTGCACGAGCACCACATGCGTGCGGTCGGTCTTGATCCCACCTTTGAGAAGCAGACCGGACGCTTTGCCCGCGCCGCCGCCCTCCGCCAGCTCGGAAAGGCCGGCCACCTGTGACATCACCGACGATCAACGCCGATCAGGCGGCTACCCAGTCCCTCGCTCACGGCGCGGCCGGTCTCGCGCTGCTACGCGTCGAACTCGCCCTCACCGGCTCCGGCACCTGGCACGACGCGCACGAAGCCCTGGCCCTCGCCACGTCCGGGCCAGTGGACGGCAGCCCGAGCGGATGCCTCGTCCACGGCGCCCCCGCCCTGCACTTCGTGCTGTACGCCGCCGCCGCGGACGGGCGGCCCCGCTACCAGGACGCCGCAGGCACCCTTGACCGCCACCTGCACCGCATCACCCGCGGGCGACTGGATGCCGCCGGCAGCCGCATGGCACGTAACACGCCGGGCACGTTCGGCGAGTACGACCTGTTCTACGGGCTCACCGGCCTCGGCCTCATCCTCCTGCGCACCGCCCCGACGAGCGACACCCTCGCCGACGTCCTCACCTACCTCACCCGGCTCGCCACCCGGCCCCTCACCCTCGACGGACTCCAGGCACCAGGCTGGTGGGCAGCTCGCGACCCCGACCCCCTGTCACCCACCCCGGGCGGCCACGCGAACCTGGGCATGGCCCACGGCGCGGCCGGCATCCTCGCCTTCCTCGCCCTCGCCGCCCGACGAGGCTGCACCGTGGAGGGTCAACAGGACGCGATCAAGATTCTCTGCGCCTGGTTCGACCGATGGCAGCAGCACTCGGACGACGGACCGTGGTGGCCACAGTGGCTCACCCGCAAGGATCTACGCGCCGGATACCCGGCCCAGCCGACCCCAGGACGGCCGTCCTGGTGCTACGGGATCCCCGGGATCGCCCGCGCCCTCCAACTCGCCGGCATCGCCACCACCGACCTCGCCCGCCAGGTTGCCGCCGAGTATGTTCTGGCCCGCTGCCTGGCCGGGCCCCAACTCGCCATGCTCCCCGACGCGGGCCTCTGCCACGGCCTCGCCGGCGTCTACCAGACAGCCGTCCGCGCCGCCGCCGACGCGATCACACCCAGCCTCGGCACCCACCTGGCCGAACTCACCGCCGTGCTGACGAGACAGGCAGCCATCTCCGACGGGACACCCGCGCTCCTCACCGGTGACACCGGAGTCCGGCTCGTCCTGGAGACCGCCCGCCGCGCCGCCCCGCCCGTGTCCGGATGGGACTCATGCCTGCTGCTCACCTGACCGCGCCGGCCGCCGGACAGGTCGCCGACGCCATCCGCGCCCTCCTCGCCGGAGGCGACCTCGCCACCACCGCGGCCGAGGTGGGCCTGGAACCGGCCGACCTCGCGGACGCGGCAGACGCCTACCACCTGGCCGGACTAGCCGCCCTCGAACAACACGCCCACGGGCGATGGCACCAGGTGCATGTTCGCCCTGCTGGCCCCGAACCCGCCGACCGCACCCTGACAGCCCGCCTCGGCCCCCGGCTCGACGCGCTCGTCGCGGACCACGCCGCGGCCGGCTGGTGGTACATGAACAAGACCCCAGGCTGGCGTATACGTCTCCTCGACGCGGACACCGACGCCGTGTCCGAGCTGCTGAACGATCTGGCAGGCGCCAACACCATCGCGGCGTGGAACCCAGCCATCTACGAGCCGGAAGCAGCCGCGTTCGGCGGGGAGACCGGGATGGGCATCGCCCACGCCCTGTTCTGCGCCGACTCCGCCGGAGTCCTCGACTACCTCCACCGAGAGAACCCGCCACTGGACCGCCGAGAGCTGTCCGTCCTGCTGATCAGCGCGATGTGCACTGCCGCCGGCCTCGACTGGTACGAGTGCGGCGACGTCTTCACCCGGATCGCGGCGATGCGCCCAGACCCGCCCGCGGCTGCCGCGCGGGCCGCGCTCACTGCCCAGCTCCGCGTCCTGCTCTCAGCGCCTGCCCACACCGGATCGCCGCTGTTCGCCGCCAACGGGCCGGCCGCGTTCGCCACCCCATGGCGCGACGCCTTCGAGAAGGCAGGGCAGCGCTTGGGCACGGCGGCCACCACCGGCGCCCTGAAGCGCGGCCTGCGTGCCCTCCTCGCCCACCTGGTGATCTTCCACTGGAACAGGCTCGGCCTGCCTGCAGGCACACAGGCAACCCTCGCCCACGCGGCGGCCCGCGCATGCCTTCCCGAGGACTAACCCGTGAACATTCAGTCGAACTCGTGGCCCTGTACGCCGGCGAGGAAAGCGGCCCATTCGGTGGCTGTGAAGTTCAGGACCGGTCCGCCTGGGTTTTTGGAGTCGCGGACGGCTCGGCCGCCGCCGTCGGGAAGGGTGGCGACCTCGACGCAGTTGCCGCCGGTGCCGCCGGAGTAGCTGCTCTTGCGCCAGTTCAGTGGGGCGTCCGCGCTGGGGGTGGTCATCGCTGTAGGTCCTCACGTGCCGCTTTGATGATCGAGAGGGTGTTGGGGGTGGGCGCGAGGGCAGAGCTACGGAGCTGGTTCATCCAGGACTCGTAGCGTCGTACCTCGGCCTGTTTCTCCAGGTAGAGGCTGCCCGTGGGAGCTTCGATGTAGACCGTCTCGGAGGCTCCCCCGGTGTCGGGGAAACCCAGGATCGTGAAACTTGCGATCATGCCGGCGTGGGCGCCCGCGGTGAACGGCACGACCTGGATCGTCACCGCGGGTTGCTCGGCCGCCTCGATCAGCCGGTCCAGCTGGCGGGCCATGACGGTGGGGCTTCCGACGTGGCGGCGGATCACGGCCTCATCGAGGATCGCCCAGAGCTGGACAGGTTGATCTCCCGTGAGGATCTTCTGTCGGTTCATCCGGACTTCCACGGCCCGGTCGACTTCGTGGGCGGGTAGCTCCGGCGAGGCGGCGCGGATGACCGCCCGTGCGTAGTCCTCGGTCTGGAGCAGGCCGGGGACGAGCAGGCTCTCGAAGGTCGTGATCGTGGACGCTTCGGCCTCCAGGCCGATGTAGACCTGGAACCAGCGGGGCACGAGATCGCCGTAGGAGTGCCACCAGGCGGGCTTGCGGCTCTCCTTCACCAGAGCAAGCAGGGCTTGGCGCTGCTCGGCGTCCGTGACGCCGTAGAGATCGAGCAGATCCGAGACGTTACGCAGGACGAACCGGAACTGGCCGGTCTCCATCCGGCTGATCGTCGGCCCGCTGCGATGGATGTGTTCCCCGGCCTGGTCCACGGTCAGTTCCTTGGCCTCCCGCAGGCGGCGCAGCTCCGCGCCCAGGCGCCGGCGCCGCACGGTAGGGCCTGGTGTGCTCGGCATCGCCCTCCCTTCTCCCGGTAGCAGTCTGCCAGCTCCTGTCTCGGGCCGATCAACCCTGACTCACGTATTCGTCATACGTACTTGCGTATGAGAGTTCCATGAGTGCATTCTGTCAGTACCCCCGGCGCCGCCCATGACGGAGCTGGGGCGTGGAACGAAGGGCACTCCAGGAGATCGTTTCCGGTCGGCAAGGGGGCAGGGCCATGGAGGAACACCGGTACGTGGTGTGGGACGCGGAGGGACGGCCGCTGGGCGCGTTCGGCGACTTTGACACCGCCCACGAGTGGGCGCACCGGCGCCTGCGGCAGGCGCTGACCCGCCTTCCCCTGACCGTGGATGACCGGGTGGCGAAGGTCAGCCGCCGACTGTCACAGGCGCGCTGCGAGCTGGTGGCCTGGGTCGAGTTCGCCGTTCTCCCGGGCTGCGACCTACCCGGTCTCGCTCCGGCCATGGGCGACCCGTCGCGCTGCCAGTCCGCGCGGCCCACACGCGGATGAGCGCCACGATCACCGGCCGCCGCACGCGCAGCGCCGTGCGGAGACCGGCATGACCGAGGGCGCCTCGGCTGCGATCCGGGTGGCCGTAGCACACTTCCCACCCACGGCCGCCGCCGTTCCCGACGTGCGCACGAGCACCGTCCGCACCCTCACCCGATGGTCCGTCGACCCGGACGACGTCGACGTCGCCGAAGTCGTCGTCTGCGAGCTGGCCTCCAACGCGATGAAAGCCAGCCACCCGGACGACGTCGTCGCGATACGGCTCACCGCGACCAGCGGGAGCGTCCTGATCGAGGTGTGGGACAGTAATGACACCACCCCCCGCATCACCAACCCGGACACCGACAGCGAGGACGGCCGAGGCCTGCTCATGGTCGGTGCCCTGAGCAACCGATGGTCCTGGTACCGGGCCAGAACCGGCGGCAAGGTCGTGTGGGCGCAGCTCCCGGCCACGATGACGCGGGCCGTCCCCGCCTGCAGCACCGCGGCGTTGGCGACCCGTACGCCCACGCCCGTACCTGCTCCCGCCCGTCCGGTCGCCTTCGACAGTGACCCGGTCGTCCTACAACGGGTCATCGATCGGCTACGTGTACTCGACGACTGGCACCGCCCGCCCCCGGGACATGGTGTGAAGGACCGACACCACAGCAGCACCCGCCACAACGACGTCCGGCCGGGGGCCCTGCGCCAATGACGATCACTCGTCCTGCCGTTACCCCCGCGCTGAGGACCTCCAACCGCTCCCCCGACGTCGGCTGGCCGTGGCCGGCCGCGCAGGCCGCATGACCCCGCATTCCCGTCCCGTTCCGATCGCGCTGCGCCCGGTCGTGTTCCTCGCGCGCATGGCCGCTCTGCCCGAGATCACACCGCCGGAGGAGATGGCACGGATACTCGCCACGTTCACCCCGCCCATCGACCCGGCCTCGCCGCAATGGGCCGCCCTGCGTGCCGCCCTCGACCACTACGACGCCGCACAGGACCAAGCCGGCTTCGACGAGGCCCGCAGACGGGTCATCATCGCCGCCGTCATCTTGCTCGTCGGGCCGACAGGCCACGGAGCAACTGACACGCCCGCCCGGTACCGCCTGCCAGCACAGCGGACACCTCCCGGCGAGAACACCCCGCAGGACGATCGACGCTGACCCGACCGTGACGCGGCGGGCATCGAAAAAGACGCGACTTCACTTCCCGAAACAGACCGCCAGCCAGTAGACGGATTTCACTGACGCGATTGAGCCAAACAAGGCAGTCATCATTCTACGACCGTAAACGTTTGGTTATCCCGTGGGATGACGTGCCAAGAGCCCGGCCGGTGGTGGTCGGGTGTCGGCTCGGCCCAGGGGAGAACCCAGGGCGTGCCGCAAAGTCGTTGATGCTGGTCAGGCCGGGTTTTCGAGGCCGAGGATGGCCGTGAGCAGGGCTGGGTCGTGGCGGAGGCGGCGCACGGTGGGGCCGATCCGGGGGTGTCCGGTGAGGCGGAGCAGGCCGATAGCGAGGTTACGGAACGTGGCCATGAGGCGGGGCAGAGGGCCAGTCCGGACCCGGGAAGCATCCTCACGGAACGTCACATCCCTGACCCAGTGGACCTTGTTTTCCACAGTCCAATGATCACGAACATACGTGGCGAGTTCGGCGGCGGTGACCTTGTCGAGGGCCAGACTAGTGATCACATGGACGGTGGTTGTGGTGGTGGTCTTCCGGGTGACGCGGCGCCGGGGAGTGCCACGGGTGACGGTGCGGGTGGTCCGGCGGCGGATCCGGGCGACAGTGCGGGCGTGCGGATGGCGGGCGCGGATCGCGTCGCCGGCCTCGGCGAGCTGGATCGTGCGCCGTTCGAGCCGGCCGTGGGCCTTTCCTTCGGTGGTGTGGCCGATCGGGGTCTTCGTCCAGTCGGTCACCTGGTGACAGTCGACGGCCAGGGCGGGGGTGTTGTTCTTGACCGTGAACACGAAGTGCGCGCCGAGCTCGCCGACGATCGCCTCGGCGTGGGCGCGGTTGGTGTGGGCGGCATCGGCGGTGATCACCTGGCCGGTCAGCGGGTGGTAGGTGTGCAGCTCACGCAGCAGCGGGACGAACGCGGAGACCTCGTTGGTCTTCGCGCCGATCTGATGCTCGGCCAGCACGGCCCCGGTGCCGTGGGTGAC
>NZ_CAKJTM010000118.1:0-12560 GCF_917627345.1 Protofrankia sp. CiP3
CACTGATCGAACGCCCTATCCCCGGGCGCTCTTAGGCCGGGTCTCGCTGACGGGCCGTCCGTCCACGCACGCCACCGTCGCCGGCCTCGGGAACGGCCATCGTGGCGGTGCTGGCGCGTCACCGGCCGGCGGGATGGGCGAGAGCCCGCGCGGAAGGCACGGTCTGGAATTGAACTATGCGCCTTCGCTGTCCCGTGAGATGACGAGACCCCCGCGTCGGAGTCTTGGGATGGAGCTTACGATGCGGGGGTCTCACCTGGGTGGCTTCGCCGCGCATCGTTCCCGCGAGCGTGGTAGTGCCCGATGTCGATGGAGTGCCTGACGTCACCCGCGCTACCGACCACTGCCCGCGGCGGCGGCAGCGAGATCACCGATCAGATCGGCCAGCACGAGCTCCTCATCCACCCGGACGGCATGCCGCTCCAGCGCCGGCCGCAGATCCGGGTCCCACATCGCCTCGACCGGACGCCCCGTTAGCTCACCGCCGGTGACACGGGCCAGCGCATCCTGATAGGCCAGCACGTCGAAGCGCCACGGCTGCCACGGGATGCGCTCGCGTAGGCCGTTGCCGATACGGACCCCACCCCAGTCGAAGTCACCGTGGTAGACGAACCGGGCGCCCCCGGCCGCGAGCAGCTCGAGCAGGCGGACGACCGCGGCCGACGGCTGCCCGTTCACACATACCAGCGGCGGGGCGCCGTGCCCCAGCTCATCGGCGGCGCTGGCAAGCACGATCGGGTTCTCGCACATCCACACCGGCCCCGCTCCGACGCCGAGGTCCGTCCGCTCCCGGCCGAGTTGACGCAAGGTCAGCAGGCACGGCTCCCCCGCCTCCCGGGCCAACGCCAGGATGCGGCCGGTCACGCCGGCCACGCCGCCCGGCAGGCCGAGACAGAGTACCGAGGAGGACAGCTCGTCCCGGTGGACACCGACCGCGGCCCAGCTGGCACGGCGCTCCGCGGCGGAGCCGTCACCGACGGGTGGCGCCGCGCGCAGCACCCTGGCCGCCGCCAGTGACAGCGTCGCCAGCGGCCGGGTGTCGTCCAGGGCATGCGCGTCCCCCGTGCTCGCCGCAGCCAGCCGGCCCAATGCCACGCCGGTCGAGGGCAGCGCGTCGAGCACCCGCAACAGCTCGGCGACGAGCACCGCCGCCGCGTCGGGGCTCGCGGCAAGCCGGCGCAACATACCGGTGGCATCCAGCCACGCCCGCCAGGCGGCAAGCTCGGGACGGCGGGCCACGAGCGCGTCCAGCGGCGCGTGCGCCACCGCCCACGCAGCCGTCTCCGCCGCGGCCTGCTCCACTCGGTCATCGACCTCGCCGATGAGGAGCCGCACGGCCGCGGCCAGCCCGTCAGGCGCGGCGCCGCTGGTCCGCAGCATCGTGTCGATCTCATCGAGCGACACCGTCAGCGACAGCCCCGCCCCGGCCCGCCGGCCCAACAGCCGTTCGACCGCCCGTCGCTGATCCTGGCTGGCATTGGTGAGGGTGACCGTTCCAGCCAACGGCCTGCCGAACTCCATCCGGCGCCGCACGCGGTCCAGCAACCACGCGGTGTGTTCACCGCCGAGCAGCCGCCGCAGCCGCCCGACATCCCCGGGCCGGTCCATCCGTGCCTCACTCAATCGAACGGCAGCCCATCGGCCTGGTCGGCTCCCGGCGTCGGCGTCGCTGTCGGGCTCGGCACCGGCTCGGGAACGTACGGCACCGGCCGTTCGACCTGTACCCGCTCGTGCCCGTCCCACCGCCATGGCGTGACGAGCACGGCGTCGATGCCGTCGCGGCGGGCGAGCTGCGCGATCGCCAGGCCCGGGACCTGCGGGTAGCAGCCCCACTCGCGTTCGCTGGTCATCACCACATCCAGGTCGAACGCGGCGAGCAGACCGAGGCATTTGGCCCGCGAGTCGTCGTCCACCCCGGCGAACGCCTCATCGAGAGCGACCAGGCGGGGGGCGCTCGGATTACCCGAGGAGGTGTAGAAGGACGACGCGGCGGCGAACAGGGGTACTGACGCGGCAAGCACCCGCTCACCACCGGACGCCGGCCCGGTGGCCGCCCGCCACTGGCCGTCCTGGTAGCGCTGGATGGCGAACTCGTGCCATGCCCGGTAGTCCAGCGCACGGGTCAGCTGTTCGGCCCAGCCACCGGAGATGTCAGCGGCATGCTCCCGGTTGATCTCCTCCTGGAGGAAGGCTCCCACGGCGGACCGGTCCGCCGTGCTCCAGGCGTCGGCGGTCTGGCGCAGCAGCCGGTCACGAACCCGGTCGAGCCCGTCGGGAGCGCCGCGGGCCACCCGCCACTGCAGCCGCAGCCGCATCCCGGTCGATGTGGGGCGCTCCGCCAGGTCACTGTTGATCGCTTTGACCTGCTCCTCAGCACCGGTAATCAGTTCCTGGAGAGTACCCGCCACCTCATTGACGAGATGGTTCTCCAGGATCTCGCGTTCCTTCGCGGACAGCAGTGTCGCCCGCTGTTCGGTCTCCGTCGCCAACGCGGCGACCAGGGTCGGGACGTCCTGCTTACGGCCCTGGAACAACACGTCCACCACGATGATGCCGTGCCGCACGCTCATGCCGACCGAATGGCCGTGACGGGACAACGCGTCGGTGAGCACCTTGTGTTCGGCCGAGACCCGCTGCTGCACCAGCTCCCACCGGCGCTCGGCGTCGTCGACCCCGTCGAGGGCCGCGTTGACGGCGCGCGCGAGCATGACAGCCGGCGTCGGTGCCCACGGCTCGGCCGGGTCCGGAATCTCCAGGTCGGGCACGGCGATGTCCAGCAGGCCGGTGGCGGCGAAGGCGCGTAGCTCGGCGATTGCCTGATCGCGTTCGGCGGCGGCGGCGATGATGGTTTCCTGGAGGCTTTCCCGCCGGCCCTCGGCCCGGCCGCGCCCGTTGATCGCGTCGCGTTCCGCGCGACGGGCCGCCTGTTCGTCCTTCTCGCACCGAGCCAGTTCGGCCGCGACCGCGTCGAGCTTACGGTACAGCTCCTCGACGCCAGCGCCCGCCGTCTCGACCAGGACACGGTGACGTTCGGCCGCGGCATCGGCCTGGGCGCGGGCCAGCTCCGACGCCTCGCGGGCCTGCGCACCGCGTCGTACCGCGAGCTCGAGCTCGCGCTCGGCGTCGGCGGCGGCACGGCGTGCCCGGTCCAACGCCTGGGCCGCCGGCCACAGCCCGGCCAGGGCCACCCGGTAGTCGCCCACCGCCGCCCGGACGGCATCGAGCGCGCCGACGTCCGCGGGCAGGCCGACGTCGGCGGCGAACTCACGGGCGGTGGCCCGCGCCGCGTGCGCCTGGGTCGCCCGGCCGGTCACGATCGTGGCCGCCTCGTCGTGGCGCGCGTCGACGCGTTGCCTGACCTCGTGCTCGGCGGCGAGTTTGATGTGGGCCTCGCGCAGCCCGCTGTCGGCTGGCTGGGCCCGGTGCTCGGCCGCCAGTGCGCGTTGGCGCCCACTCAGGTCGGCCGCGGTCGCCGCGAGCTCGCGCAGCCGCCGCTCGATCCGAGCGAGCTCCGCCCGCAGCGCGCCCAACCGGACCCGCCGGGCCGCCTCACGGGCGCCCTCACCGATGTAGCCGGCGGACTCTTTGCGCCAGGAGCCGGTCAGCACCCCGTTGCCGAAACGGCCGTCGACGGCCACCCACGTCCCGCAATCGTCGGCCAACGCCCCAGAACCGTCATCAGAACTGGCATCAGGTGACCCGGCAGGCTCACCCAAAGCGATCGTCGCGAGCAGGGCGGTGACCGTGGCGTCGGTAAGCGGGGCCGCGGACGGGCCGGCACGGTCGATCGCCGGGACGAGCACCGCGGTGAGGCCGCCGGCCGGCGCCAGCTGGCCTGGGGAGAGCAGGACGTCATCGGTCCGGGCATCGCGCAGCCGACCATCCGGAGCGATCCACGCGTCGAGGATCCCGGCCGCCTCCAACGCGGCCTCGATACCCGCCCGATGCTCGTCGGACACGCCGTCGACGAAGTCGATGGCCTTCCACAGCGGGGCGCCGGCCCGGCCGTCACGGGTCTTGCGATCACGGGTGTAAGGCACCGGTGGAGCGTCGTGACCACCGGCTTCCAGCCGTGCGATCTCGCAGTCGAGCCGGTCACGCTCCTGGTCGGCCGCCGCGCGTTCGGTGTCGATGTCGGCCTGCCGGCGAGCAAGCTCGGAGGTGGCCGCTCGGGCAGCCTCGTCGACGGCCGCCGCCACCGGATTCGGGCCGTCGAGGGTGCCCACCCACGCTTCCATGCGGGCGAGCAGCCTGTCGGGGTCAGCGACCCGCAGGTGCGCCGTGCCGGCGAGGTAGCGTGCGCACGCCGCGACGAGCTCGGCGCCCCGCGCCGCGGTCAGCCCCTCAGCCGCGGAAATCCGTTCCGCCGCGGCCTGTTGCTCGCTGGTGATCCGGTCCAGCTCCGCACGGGCCGCGCGCAGGGCGGTCTCGGCGGTCACCGCCGCCGCCAGCAGCCCGTCGAGACGGGCCACGGCGCTGCCCTGGCGCTCGACAAGCGCGGCGCCCGCCCGGGAGGCGATCGGATACGGCGGCTGATCAGCCTTCAGGTCGGCCAGGAGCACGGTGTGCCCGGCTGTGACCCCGGCGGCGTCGGCGGCCTGCCCGGCCGTGGCCTGTACGGCGTCGAAGGCCGTCGCATCCGTATCGGCCGTCGCTCGGGCGGCGCGGCGCTGGGTTTCCCGCTGACGGACGATGTCGTCGGCGGAGCGGCTCTCGGTTGCCCGATCCGCCGCGAACCGGCCGAGCCGGCTGGCATCCTCGCCCGCGGAGCGCAGCGCCTCGGCGTCCCGCATCTCCGGGCTGTCCTGCAACGCCGTCCGCCGTGCCGTCAACGTGGCCGTGGCATCGGCCAGCCCCGCCAGCAGTTCCTGCGCGGCGGCAAGCGCCTCGGTCGCAGCGCGGTGGGCGGCATCGGCCTCGCCGAGATCCCGGCCAAGCTGCTCGTACCGGCTGTTCGCCTGCCGCGGCGGCGCGGCGCGGCGCTTGGCCGCGACGGCGGCGTACCGGCGGTAGTGGGTCAGGAAGGCGTCCGCCGCGGTCCTGGCCTCGGCGAGGCCGCGCAGCGCCTCGCGTTCCTCGTCCAGCCCGCGGAAAGCCTCGGCCACGGTAGCCACCAGCGCGGGGTCCAGCGGCGGCAAGGCCTCGGTGAGCGCGCGGGAGAGCAGTTTCTCGTCAGGCTTCTTGGACAGCTGCGGCTGGCGCAGCTGGATCAACAAATTGACCAGCGCCTGGTACCGGTGGCCGCCGAGCCCGAACAGCGCCTCGTCCACGGCTCGGCGGTAGTCCGACGCCGTGTCGTACACCATGCCCGAGCCGTCGACGGCGTCCTTGAGCTTCTCCCGGCCAAGCGCCACCCGGGTCGGGCCGATCAGGGACAGCTCCGGGCCGATCCGCTGCCCGGTGACAAAGAACCAGTGCCGCGCGATGCCACGGCCGGCCACCGCCTTGAGGCCGGCACCGATCGTGCGGTACTCGGCGATGCCATCCGCCCGCAGCCGGCCGAACTCCAGCCAGCTGTAACCCAGCCGCTCGGGATGCGGATGCCTGCCGCCGAGCAGCAGGTTCCACTCCATCCGCTTGTTGCGGTCGCCGTCGGGCTCGACCCGGTGCGCGGCCAGTTCACCGTCCAGCAGGAACGGCAGCGTCAACGCGAGCACCTTCGACTTGCCGGTGCCGTTGTTGCCGCGCAGCAGCAGCCTGCCGTCGTGGAAGTGGAACTCCTCGACGTCGTAATAGAAGAGGTCCACCAGGCCGGCCCGCAGCGGTTGCCAGCGTTCCCGGCACGGCACCGGCAGCGGAACGGGCTTTGTGATCACGGCACTCACGCGCGGGGCGCCTTTTTCCTCGATGATCCGGAGGCCGGAGCCTCCGGCGGTGTGAACGATCCACGACTGCGCCGACGGCGGTCCGCGGGCGCAGCGCCGTGGATGGTCCGGCTGGGGCGGCTCGCCGGGCCGGTGCGTATCGTCGGCGCTTCGACCGCGTAACGCGCGATCGCGGGCCGGGCGATCACCATCGGCGGTTCCCCGGGCACGTCCGCGACCAGCCGCAACGCACGCAGCTTGTCCAGCGCCACGGCGAGCAGTGCCCCGTCGGCCCCGGGCTCGGTGACACCACGCCGCCAGTAGGCGGCGTGCTCGACCGCCATCTTCCTGACGTGGGCACGCAGCCGGCTGACCGGTACGGGCTCGGCCGGCTCCAGCCGGGCCGCGAGATACTCGGCCACCAGCAGCGTGGCGTGGCCGTCGGTGCGCTGCTCGGGCATGCGCACGTCCGTCAGCTCGTCATCGGGATCGACCATCGCGATGCCCTCGGCACGCATCTCGGCAACCAGGCTGGTCGCCTCCTCGATCCGCCGAGTGATCGCGTGACGCTGACTCACCAGGTACGCACGCTCATCCTCGGCGAGCTCGTCGTAGTAGACAACCGGGTCATCCAACAGCCGGCGGGTCAACCGGTGGCGCAACGCCCGGTTGCGCAGATCGTCGCTGTCCGCAACCGGCTCGTATGTCAGCTCAGCCAGCCGCCGTTCGAAGTCGGTGGCATCGATAGTGGACGGGCCACGGACGCCGGTGAGCATCGACGCCAGGATCCGGCGACGCACGTCGTACAGCACGTCGCCGGTGTCGGTCAGGTAGGCGTCCTCGTCACCGGCGACCCGTTCCAGCACCCCGAGGCCAAGCAGCAGCCGGACCACCGCGACCAGGTCAGAGCGTTCGTCCCGGCGGGTGAGGGTGAACGCGACACCGGCGTCCGCCAGCTCCGGTTCACTGGCCGCGACAATGGTTCCCTCGGCCAGCCGGCCGAGGGTGATCTGCGTGTCAGCGGTCTCCAGCACCGCCAGCGCGAGGCAGAGCAGCACATAGCGGCGCCGCCCGAACGGCGCTCTGCCCCGGCCCTCCCTGGCCGCATGGGTGCCGTCCAGAGCTATCGGCCACCCTCCACCGGCGGGAGGCCGCGCCCATTGTCCCGCCGGATCCAGGCGGTGGTCAGCCGGTGCCGTCTTGAACAGCCGCGCCGACTCGGCATCCACCAGCAGCCGCCAGCCGGTCTCCGCGGCGAGCCATTCACGCAGCTCGGACGCGTGCCGGCGGACCAGGCGCAACGCGTCGTCATCGGCACCCGCGGTCAGCAGCGGCTTGGCCAGCAGGGTACGCAGTGCCCTGCGTCGCTGCGCTGTGCTCTCCTCGGCGACGGGGTCTGTTGTCACAGCGCCGTCCGTACCCGATGCCGCGCCGCGGTCACATCGATGATCTCGACGAGATGCTGCGGGCCGCACAGTACGCCGTCGACGGTTTCGATCCGCACGAGACCGCCGCCGGGAACAAGGGACAGCCGTATCTCCATGGTCCCGTCGCCGGTGGTGGTGTGCACCTCTGTGTCACCCGGCAACCGTGCCGAAAGCGCATCGGAGAGAACGCCGAGAAACAAGCGGAACGCCTGCCGGTCGAGTACGCCGAGTTCGGAGAGCAGCACCGGCCGCCGGGTGGCCAGCCGGTCCCGGGCCGCCGCGACCTGTTCGGCTTCCTGGGCCGCCTGCTCGGCGAGAAAACGACGCTGCTCGGTGCGGTCAGCGACCCGGTTGGGCTGCCCGCGCCGCTCGTAGGACCCGGTTTTGCGCAGCTGCGGACTAATGCGCACCGGCGGCGCCTGCCGCCACGGCGTGCTCGGCGCGGGCTGCCGCTCCGCCCAGGCCGCCACCGTCTCCTGCGTGACCGTCAGGTGCCGGGCCGGGGTGAGGCCGAACGCGGCCCGCCACAACCGGTGGGTTGCCGCGTCGTCCGGCGCTTCGGCGAACCAGCGGGCCAGTGCCCGGAAATCCGCCGATCGGTCCGACCGCCCGGAACGGCGCTCATTGAGCGCGGCAACGGTGTCGATAAGCTGAGTGATAGCGGTGATGGCGGCACCGCGCAGCAACCGGGCCTGGGACGGATGGCGCGAGTCAGTGGACAGGAACCAGTCCCGTAGGCCACGCCACCGGTTCCGCCAGGTGTCGGCAGCTAGGGCGATCGCGGCATCGTAGGCGGCGGACGTGTCCGCGGCGGTCGGCGCCGACGCGGCGGGCACGGGGCTCACGGGGTTTTTCGTGGCATCCGCCGGATTCCCACCGGCAGCGACGCCCGGGCCCGCCGACAGGCCCGGCACGGCGTCAGCGGCCTCCCGGCGGGCGGCGATCGTCAACAGCCGGTCCACCCCGGCCGTCTCGATCTGGCCGAGCAGCGTGGCGATCTCCGCGCCTCGGTTGGCGAGGTCGGCGATAAACCTGTTGATATAGTCGATCAGCCGCTGTTTGTACGCGACGAACGCGGCGACGTCGCCGTCGGAGAAATCGATTACCCGACGCAGCGACGCCATGAATGCCTGCGCGTTGTCGGCGAGCCCGGTGAAGCGCTCGGCCAAGGCCAGTAACAACAGGTGCACTTTCGCCGGGTCGAGCTGGGCCTCGTCGGCCGTCACCAGCTCGGCCAGCGCGCGCAGCTGGGCCGCGATATCCTCCAACGCCACCGACTGGAGGACCCCCCTGCGCCCGATCGCCTCCTCGTATACGGCGATGGCCTCCTCAGCGGCCTGCCCGGCGGTAGTCAGCTGGTACAGGTACCTGGCTCGATGGAAGTCCTCCACCGTGGTCACCCGGCCGGTATCCGGATCGGACCGCAGGTTTCCCCACTCGACCAGTTTCTCCAATGCCGCGACCACGGGCTCGGTATCCCCCGGCCGGCCCAGATCCGCGCCCACATCCTCGGGCCGCATATGCACGATGAAACGGTCCCTCGCCCGGGTGAATGTCATCAGCACATCCCGGTAGAAGGACGCGTTCGGCGCGCTCAGGTGTGCGAACGGCTGTCTGGGCACACCATGAGTGCCACTGACGGTGTCGTCGGTGGGCTGGCGGGGCGTCACGCGAACCAGTATCGCAAACTCTCTGATGTTCACAGAACACGGGTGGAACAATACGGGAGGCCACCGGGGCATATCGTCAGCCGACGGCACGGCCGGCGGAGCCAGCCAGCGCGGAAAACCATGATCGCGCATTCTTTTTCACGCCTTCTGGTCGATATCGCCCCGGCGGGATCGACAGCAGCCCATCAGAGCCTGTTGTGAATCTTCTGTCCGGGCGAGCCACGCCCAGCCGGCCCCCGGCTTCGTTGTCGGCCAAACCGATACAACTCATCCGGTATCGCTTCGGCCTGCCGCCTTGCCGGGAACCAGCTGGACGCGGCTCGCTGTCCGAACCCAAGATTCACAACAGGCTCTCAGAAATGCGCGCCCCGGCGGAGCGCGAGCCGGGCGGCGTGCGCGCCCGCCATCCCGTGCGCACCCGCTCCGGGCGGCGTGGCGGCCGAGCACAGGTACACACCGGGCAACGGCGTCGCCCACGGCCGGGGCGAAAGGACTGGACGAGCGAGAAGCTGGCGCAGGTCGGCGGTGCCACCGCCGATGTCGCCACCGATCTCGTTGGCGTTGTGCGCCGCCAGCGCCCTCGGCGGCATCGTGTGCCGGGCCAGCACCCGGTCACGGAAGCCGGGAGCGAACCGCTCCACCTGCGCCTCGATCTCATCGGTCATGTCGACGGTGGAGCCGAGCGGGACATGGCAGTAGGCCCACGCCGTATGCCGCCCGGCGGGGGCACGCGACGGATCCGCAACGCAGGCCTGCACGAACAGCACGAACGGGCGGGACGGATGCCCGCCGCGGGCCACCGCCCGCTCGGCCGCGGCGACCTCCGCGAGGGTGCCTCCCAGATGCACGGTGGCGGCACCAGCCACGGCCGGGTCCCGCCACGGCACCGGACCGTCCAGCGCCCAGTCGACCTTGAACACACCCGGCCCGTACCGGTAACGCGCCAGCACGCGGCGGTAGCCGGCCGGCAGCCGGTCGCCGGCGACTTCGAGCACCTGTCGTGGGGTCAGGTCGAGCAGCACCGCCGCTGCCGGTGGCAGCTCGGCGAGCGAGCGCACCGGGGTGGCGGTGGCCAGTTCCCCGCCGAGCCTGCGCAACCGTCCAACCAGGGCGTCCGCAAGTGCCTGGGATCCACCGACCGCGACCGGCCACCCGACGTGATGGGCCAACAACGCGAGGAACAGCCCATACCCACCGGTGACGGGTTGGCGCAGGTCGAGCATGGAATGGGCGGCGCAGCCGCCGAGCAGCGCGCGACCGCGGTCACCGCGCAGCGCCGCCTGGGCGAGAATGGTCGCCGGCCACAGCCCGCGGGCACCGAACCGGGCCAGGGTGACCGGCGCCGTGGGGGGCAGATCGAGCGGGGCAAGCACATCTGCCGCAAGGCCGTCGCCATCCGCGACGAGCGGAGCGAGCAACCGGCGCCACCCCGACCCGGCTCCAAGGCCCGCGTCGGTCCGCGCGACGTCGCGGTGCAGGAGCGCCGCCGGCCCGTTGTCGAGCGGATGCGCGAACGGCACCACTGGATGCGCCCAGCGCAGGCCCTCGTCGGCCAGCGGCATCGCGCGCAGCGCGGGTGAGGCCAGCGCCAGCGGCAACACGGTGGCGCACACGTCGTGCCGGAACCCCGGCAGGGTCAGCTCCTCGGTGCGCAGCCCGCCGCCAGCCGTTGGCGCGGCCTCGACGACCAGCACCCGCCAGCCGGCTTCGGCGAGCGTCACCGCGCCGGTGAGCCCGTTGGGGCCGGAACCGACGACGACCGCGTCGAACCCATCCGCACCGGCCCGGCTCACTCGCCGCCTCAACGGCTTCCATGGGCGGACGATGCTGCGCCGATCCCATCCGCACGGCTCGTGAGCAGTCCCTTCACGCGCTTACAGCGTGCTGGGACCGAAGCCAGTCGAGCGAGGTCTGGGCTATCTCCCGCCAGCCGTGATCGATAGTCAGGGAATGACCGCGATCGAACTGCTTGAATTCAGTCACCGCGCTCGAGTGCCGGTAGCGCTTGAACGCGGCGCGGCTGACCGCGTCAGGAACCGTGTGGTCCTGACGGCCAGAAATGATGAGCAGTGGGCCGCGGGCCGAGTTCTTGACGTCGACCCGGGCCGGGGAGTGCGGCGCGAAGTTCGCGGCCGCGGTTTCAAACAGGGGGCGAGCCGGGGACGGGATCGTCCACATGTCGTACAGTTCGTTCGACTCCTGGCGGCTCAGCTCGTTACCGAAGCCGTACTTGAACTCGTTCCGGTTCGGGACGAAGCTCTTGGTGAGATTCAGCGGATTCCGCAGGACCGGGAAGGTGGACTTGAGCTGGGCGACGGGCAGTGGCAGCACGCCCCGGATCTGCGCGGGATCGATCGCGATCGCGGCGGCGGCCAGATCCTGGCCAAGCAGGCTCTGCGCGATGAGACCGCCGAAAGAATGACCGATCACGATCGGCTTGGTGTCAAGGGTCCGCAGAAATTCGCCGTGATGATTGATGATCTCGCCCAGCCCTTTGCCCGCCTGGGCTTCCGGGTGCGCCCGAGTCGCCTCGACCGTGGCTGCCGCACCTGGCCATTCCGGTGTAAACGTCTCATAACCGGCGGCCATGAACAACTCGGCCCAGTTGCGCCAGCTCGTCGAGTGCAGCCACAGTCCATGGATGAACACGACAGGTGCGCTCAGTACGGTCACGATCCCGCTCCCTCCCGACAAGCCCGGCACGCTGACCGACACATAAGGCAGAAGCATCAGTCAAAGCCGATGACGCGAGAACTGTCAAGCGCGGCGGGTGGGATTCACCCGGGCCCGTCGTGGTCCGCGGCTGGCCACCGCCCCCGGACGCCCCGGACCACAACGGGATTACCTCAGGAGCTGAACGTGTAGGTGGGGAGATTCGCGGGGACGATGTGCTGGTGAAAGCTGAAGATCTGCGGATCCGCCAGGTCGACCGTCGCGCTGACCCAGTGGTTGAGTGAGCTGCCGAAGGTCATCACCCGGGTGAAGTTCTCGATGACGTTGCCCGCGTCGTCACTCAGCGGCTTGTCCACGGTGAAGTAGTGGCTGTCGCCGTTGACAAGAACAACCGGCTTCCCGAAGTCGACGGCCGCCCGGGCGAGCAGGGCCTTGGTGTCGGCGAAGTGGTCTGTTGGGTCGACGGTCGTGCCGCCCGGGGCGGTGGGGCTGTCACCGAACATATCGGCCTGCAAAGTAATCATAATGGCCTTCGAGCCGCTCGCCTTCGCCGCCGCGAAGGAATCCCGGATCCACCGCAGGTTCGCGGCGTTACGCGCCGCATATTCCGCGTTGGCCTCGGCCTGCGGGCCGTCCTTGACATCGCCGTCGGGTATGTAGTTGTTGTTGCTGCCGGGGACGTTGACACCGACGTAGGTCACCGGGCCACGCGTCCATCGCACGTTTTCCGGGTACTGTGGGCTCTGTCTCGTCAGCCGGAGGGTACGCTGCCCCAGGCTCCGGTCATCCGGGAAGAAGATCTGACGCAGGTAGTTCAACCGGTCGACCGAATCGAATGTAGGCCCCGCCGTGGACGGCCGGTCGCAGTCCGTCCACTCATTGTCACCAGGAACGTAGACAACCGGGTCCCGGAACTGGTTGAACAGATTCAGGGAGTACTTGTAGACATCCGGCTGACCAGCTTTCTGCGCGGAACCGTCAATGTC
>NZ_CAKJTM010000119.1:0-12468 GCF_917627345.1 Protofrankia sp. CiP3
GCGTCCCGGCCTGAGCGATCAGGCCCTCCAGCAGGGCTTCGAAGACACCGGCGTCCCGCCACTGCCGGAAACGGTTGGACACCGTCGACCAGGCACCGAACTCCCGCGGCATCTCCCGCCACTGCCCGCCCGTCCGGAACCGCCAGACCACACCCTCGAACTGCCACCGCAGCCGCTGCGGGTACGGGCCGAACCCACCGATCGGCAGGTAGCGCTCGATGAACTCCCACTCCTGGTCTGTCCATTGCGCCCGCGTCATGCACGACGGTCTACCCACTCAGGCCCGCTACACGAACGAACCCCACGGATCGATCACAACCCGATACGCGCCCTAGGCGATTTGGGGCAGGCGCTCCTGCGCGGCAGGCTCGTGCCCTGCGTCCGCCACGGACCCGCACCCTGCATCGCACCAGGTCAAGACGCTGTCCTCCCTCGCCGCAGCATTGGTGCCGTCGCGCAATCCGTCAGGATCGATTCTCAGGAAAGACGACTCCCCGAAAATCTGGGTTGAGACATTCGCGATCGCCTATCCTGACCCGGACGGTGACTTGGTGGGAGCGGACCGACACGGCGCCGGGAAACACGGCGCAAGATCGGGCGGCTTGTTCCGCCTGTAGAGGTCCGCCGCGAACGGGCTTGGGGGCGCTTGTTTCGATGAAGATAACGGTCTGTGGTGTAGAAGTGACCCTTAGTTTGCCTTTGCCGCCCGGGCGGTCGACGTGGACGCGGTGAACGCCGCCGGCGCCGATACGAGCGCGGAGGACGGCGGTCGTCCGCCTGTCGCCGAGCTAATGATTGGCGACATCGCGCGGACGCTTCCGAATCCTCCGTCACTCGATGTGCTTGCACGCCTGGCCGAGGCGGGTGTCACGACCTCCACCGATCTGCTCGCCGGCCAGGTTCGACGGGATTTCGACGGCCTCTCCGACGTGGACGCCGCCACGCTGGGGGACCTCGTGGCGCACGCGGCGTTGGCGACTCTGGACCCGGCGCCGCCCCTGCGTGCCCGGCTGGTCGAGGCGGGTCTGCGGACGCCGGCCGATGTGGCGGACATCAGCCGCGAACGGCTCGGGGCGCTGGTGGGTGCCGACCTCGAGTCGCAGGCAGCCCGCGTCCACGCCGCGGCCACGGCTCAGGTGATCGTCCTCGACTCTCTCCGCACCGCCGAACGGGTGGAAGGCCTCGCCCAACCCCGTACAGCGGCACACCTGTCGTCTGCATCGACGTCGTCAGCGGCAGCCCGGTCAACATTGCAGGCGGAGCAAGACTGCGGCTGCGACGACTGCCGTGCGGCGACCAGCCCCCTGGCCTTCCTCGCCGACCTGATGAAGTACGCGACCGGTCGGTTGCGCGACGCGGGCGGTCCGATGACAGTGGACGGCCTGGCCCGGCTGTTGCTGCAGCCGCTGGGCGAGCTCCCGGTCGACTGCTCGAGCAGCGAGGACGCGGTCTCGCAGGTACGTCTCTGCGTGGAGAGCCTGGAGCGGCTGTACCGCGAGCAGTTGCGCGCCGCGCCGGATGTCGGGGTCGGCCCGTATTCGCACGGGATCAGCTTCGTCGTAGCGGCCGACGTCGACGGTGATCGCCAGAAGGAGCTGGTGATCGGGTTCGACGAGACCTGGTTGTCACCTGGTGAGCCGGTGCGGTCCGGTATCTGGGTGATGCGGTTCGACCGTGCTACGAGCCGCTGGCGGCATCTGCGGCCTGCAGCGGATCCGCGCGCCGCGGCTCTGCTGCTGCCCGCCGGCATGCATGCGACGTCCGGCTTCGCGGCCCGCTTACGTGCCGACACCGCACCGCTGCGCGCCGACCGCGAGCAGGTAGTGATCGAGGTCGGGCAGGACGGCGGCCCGGGCGGGCGGTATTGGGTGCTGCAGTACGAGCCGGACGCGGCGTCCGCCGCCGAGGCGTGGACGCATCTCGCGCCGACGGTGTTCAACGGCTTCGGAGCCGATCTGGTGTTCCCGCTGGGCACCCTGACCGGGGCATTCGCCGCGGACGTCGACGGTGACGGACTGGACGAGGTGGTCGGCTACGGTCTCGCCCCGCCCGCGGCGCCGGGCGGTCCGGACCGCCCGGACGCGTTCTGGGTGTATGACTTCGACAACGGCAACTGGGCGTCGCTGGCGGCCCCGGGCAGCGTCGACGACGTCGCCTTCGTCTGCGTCGACCCGCAGTCCTTCGGGCCCAGGCCCGTCCGGGTCGTGACCGCCGGTGATGTCGACCTGGACGGCCGTCAAGAGATCGTGGCGCTCCCGGACGCGCCGGGCAACTTCGGTAAGAACCCATGGGTGATGCGGTACGGCGGTGTGCCGGGGCAGTGGGCGCACCTGAACCCGACGGCCGGGCTGGACCTCAACGCCGACCTGTTGGCCTCGCCGGCGGCCGGCACCTCCGCGCACGTGCTGGTCGGCAGCGTGGCGAGCCGGAACCGGCCGGATGTGCTTGTCGGGCAGGGGGAGTGGCCGGGTGCGGACCTCAACCAGTTCACCGTCTTCCGCTACCAGCCACCTACGGGTGGTGCGGACGCCGACTTCGTGGTGCAGGGTGTGGCCGACGGGTCTGCCCAGCCGCTGCCGGCGGACCTGGCGGTGCTCGCCGACGTCGACGGCGACGGACTGGACGAGCTTGTCATGCTCACGCACCTCGGCCGCAACGACCGCCGGGACGCCTGCTGGGTGCTCAAGCGGGACGCCGCCGGCACCTGGAACCACCTCTCGCCGGTACCGGGTCACTTGTTGGACGCCGATCTGGAGTGGTCTCCGGGAGGCGGGTGGCGGGCCTGGACGGTGTTCGGCGCGGACATCGATGGCGACGGGCAGGACGAACTCATTTTCGCCGGAAACGACACGGCGCAGATCTGGGTAATGAAGTACAGCACCGACGACGGAACCTGGCGGCACGTCTCACCGGTGCTACCGGACGAGTCCGTCGCCCGGTACGCCTTCGCGGCCTACCGGGCTCTGCTGCTCCAGCTCGGCACCTCCTACGACGAGTTACGGGAGGCACGCGCGGCCACGGCCGCCGACCGGCGGGCGCTTGCCGACCGTCTCGGGGTGCGCCTCGGTGACACCCGGCCGGACACGCTCGACGATCTGCTGCTCGACCCGGACACGGCCGGCATGGACCGGTTGGAGATGCTGTTCGGGTTGGCTTCGACCCGCCGCGACCCGCTTACGGACGGCCAGGCCAGCGGTCCCGGCGCGGAACAGGTGGTGCGCTGGCGGCTGGCTGGTGTGCGTTGGGCCGCCGACCCGGTCTCGTCCCCGGTTGCCCCGGACGGCACCGTTCACCTTGCCGTCGCCCGGCTCGACCCCACCCGCGTCGTCGTCACCGCCTACCGCGACGCGGCGAGGACCAGTCCGGTGGCGATGGGCGAGGGCGACCCCGCCCGTCCGCTCCAGCTGCACGAGCTGTCCGGCAGCGGCCTGTCCGGCACGGTCGAGCTGGCCTTCCGCCAGAACGTGGATGGCACCGTGCTGCGGGTCTTCCCGACCGTCGCGATCCACCGCTGGGAACGGCTGCGTGACCTGTGGGACGCCGAGGACCATCCGGACGACCCGTACCGTCCCGGTCCGGCAGCCGTCGGCGGCTCGCCGCGGCGACCTCTGATCAATCCGGCGCTGATCGGCCCGGACGACTTCCGCCTGCCCGTGACCAAGGCTTCGGCCGGCGATCCCGACACGGCCTTCGACATCTGGCTGCGCCGACGCGGCTGGCTCGACGGCCTGCTGAACGACATGCGTGCCATCGGTGACGACATCGACCGGCTGCTCGGCTCGATGCGGGCCGCTGCCGGGCAACCTGTCGACGGCCATCCCTGGCACGCCGCGCCCGTCGACCTCGACGGCCTGGTCACCCAACTCACCGCCGGCACGCCCACCACGGTGCGAACCGCCACCGCCACCGTGGAGGACCGGCTGTTCCTGCCGGTCGACGCCTTCCTGCGGCTGATGGCCCTGCGCACCCGTATCACGGGTATCACGGCCGGGGGAACGCCGAACCCGGCCGAGTGGGCCGAGGCCCGTTCGATTCTGGCCCTGGCTCACCTCAGGTTCCGATTCGACATCTGGCGGGAGGAAGAGCGGGCGGGCGGGATCCACCTCGACGCCGCCAGCTTCATCACGGTCGCACCGACGCCGGCCGAAGGCGACTGGCCACCGGAGCTGCTGCCTGCCGAGCAGCTCGTCGGCCAGCAGCAGCCGCCCATGGTCGACCCGGACCGTCTCGCGCTCAGCGACCTGCCGACGTCGGTCGCCGGTGATGAGGCCCGGGCGCTGTGGCACCACCGGGTCACCGAACTGGACGCGAACGCCACCGCTGTCCTCGCCGCGCGGGCCGGCGGCTGGGCACGGCAGCTCACCACCGCTTTCGGCACCGTCCCCACCGGCCTCCCGCCGTGGCCGCAGTGGATCGCGGCACGCGCGGGCGACCTCGACAGCGCGGCCCCGGTGACCGTCGCGGCGGCCGTCGAGGCGATCCGGGACCGGGCCGGTGGGATGGGCGTGCCCGCCTTCCGTCGCCTCGCCGCCGTCAACACCGTCCTCGCCGATGGGCGCACGCCGCCCGAGTCAGCCCGGGTCGACGCCGAACGGCTCCTCGTCGCCGCACGGAAGGTCAACGTGCTGTACCCGATATGGCGGGCGGAGGAGAACGCTCCGGCCCGGCCACTGCCCTACTGGCGAGCCCGCCGCCTCGCGCTCACCCGATGGCTGGCCAATCAGGAGGACCGGCAGGCATGGATTGCGGCGCTGGCCGCCCGCTGCCGGGCCCCGGCCGTCGACCCCGACCTGGTGTCCATCGCCCAGATCCGCACCGGCGAGATCCCCGGCCTTGCCTCGGACGCCGAGAAGCTTCGGACGGCGCGGGCCGCGGACCTGTACCGGCGAGACCAGGCGCTGCGGGCCGTGCTCGCCGGCACCCCGGGCGACACCCCTGCCACGCGGGTCGACGCGGCCCTCCTCACCGGCCTGTGGACCGACGCCGAACGCGTCGCGGCCCGTGCCGATCTCGCTGCCCGCCGGCAGCCGGGAGCCGCCGGTCAGCCGATCACAGCCGCCCGGCAGGTCGTCCGTCAGGTCTTCGGCGACGACGCGGACCGGTTCGACGGCCTACGGGCCGCCCTTGACGTGGGCGGGGCCGGCGCGGACGACGCCCGCCGGGTCGTGCTCGGCGAACTCGGCTTCACCACCGAGACCGGCTTCCGCACGCTGACCGACGTCCTCGGGCGTGATCCGGCGGACCCCACAGCGGTCACCCCGCAGGAGTGGGCCGCCTTCGACCGCCTGCTCGCCGACGCGTGCCTGCTGCGTTGGCTGGTCCGGGCCGAGCACACCGCCGACGTCCTCGGGCTGCGCCTCGCCGACCGGCTCGCGCCGCTCCGGCTCGGGCTGGCGGCCTGGCGGCGGCTGCTGGCCATCCGTCGCATCGCCGACGCCGGCGGGCCGATCCTCGACAGCGAGACCGACGACTTGGTCGCGATCCTGCTGCGGACGGAGAAGGAACGGCTCTTCGGACGCTGGCAGGAGGCGGAACAGGGCAGCTCCGCGACCGCGCCGATCCGGCTTGGACCGGATTCGTTCTCTCCCGACGATGCCTGGACCGTGCTCGAACCTCGCGCATGGCGGGTCACACCGGCGGAGCTGCGCCGCTGGCGGGAGACGCTGCGTGCTCGGACCGAGCAGCACGACCAGGTGCTCCCGGCGCTGCGGGACGCCGTCGCCCGGGTCGAGGAGGCGGCCCTGCCCGCCTACCGAGACGACCTGCTGGCCGCGCTCCCCCTGCCGGTGGCCATCGGAGCCTGGTCGGGCGCCGACCCCGCCGGTACATATTCGGACTTCGCGGCGGGAACGCGCTGGGCCAGCGACCACCTGCTCGTCGACACCGCCGAGTCCGGCGTCCGGCGGACGACCCGTGCCGCCCACGCGATCGACACGATGCTCACGCTGCTGTGGTCGGTGCGCACCGGCCAGCTCGCCGACACCTACCCGCAGCTCGTCCTCGACGCGCCCACGTTCGACGAGGACTGGCGCTGGATCGGCTCGTACGCCACCTGGCGCTCGGCGATGCTGGTGCACCTCTACCCGGAGAACCTGCTGCGTCCCACGCTGCGCCGCTACCAGAGTCCGGCACTTCGGGCCGCACTGGACGAGCTGCGGGCGGCCCGCCAGCTCACCCCGACCCAGGCCCGCCGGGTCGCCGCCCGCTACGCCGACTACTTCCGGGACGTATGCAGCCTGGACCTCGCAGTCGGGCGGTTCGCCTGCGCGCAGACGGACTATCCGACCCGGCCGGCCGGGCATGATGTGTCCGGAGCCGTCGGCCGCTGCGAGTTCGTTTTCGCGGCGAGCGCCGGTTCGGGCCGGGTCTACTGGTGCGTCCGTGACGCCGCGGCCAGCGCCGCCGAGTCACACCAGAGTTTTTGGGAGGAGCTGACGGCGCTGCCCCAACCGGTGCTCTCGCTGGTCGGCGCGACGCACTACCAGGGCATCCCGTCACCGGCCGGCCGGCGGGGATGGGTGTACCTGTTCGCGTTGGTACCAGCCGCCGCAGGCGGGCGGCGACTGGTCTACACCCGCCGCGCCCTGGATGGCAGCCGGTGGGAGGATGCCGAGGAGCTCGAGACGCCGAGCGGCACCGAGCCGTATTTCGCCCTGCTGCTGGCCGGCTCGTCGTCGACGCCGCCCGCTGTGGGCTTCGATTTCCCCGGACGGCCGGCGAACGACCCACGCGGTCAGCGGTTCGTGGCACGGATGGACCCGGACGGCACCAGGTGGGACGGTGACGGGGTTGTCACCGCGCGGACGGCACCAGGCTGGGACAGCCTCGTCACCCACAACGCCACCAAGACGCCCCGAGCCCTGCTCGCCGGGGATGTGGACGGCGACGGCTACGACGAACTGGTCGTGGTGCCGGCCGGAGTCGGTCCGATCGAGGTGTTCGACCTGATCCGTGATCCGCATGCGCCGGCCGGCCGGCGGTACACGGTGAAGTCGGCGGGCACTCTGGCCACCGAGGTGGAGGAGACCTCGATGGTGTGCGTCGCCGATGTCGACGGGGACAGCGTTGCGGAGATCGTCTGGACCCTCGGAGCGCGGCCCGACGTCGACGGGCGGACGACCGCCGTCATGATCCGAAAACTGGACCTGGGCGACAATCGCTGGAAGCCGCTGGCGGCCTCGGACGTCGAAGGGTCAAGCGTCCGCTGCGCCGCGCACATCAACGCGTTCGCGGAGTTTCTGACACCGGCAAATCTCGACGGCAGCGGGGGAATCGAGCTGGTACTGGGTGGCCGGGCACACTCCGACGTCCTGCCGGCCGGCGGCGAGACCAGGCCGATCGTCAACTCGGGGCCGTCCTGCTGGATCGTCCGGCACGCCGCAGGCGCTTTTACCGCCGCGCCGGAGGTGTTCCGCCCGCATCCCGACTACGACTACCGCTACCTCGTCTACGAACGCGACCTTCTGCGGCTGGCCTTCCGCGCTTCGCCGACCCAGATCATGATTGCGCATCTCGCCGCCGCCGACTTCGACGGCGACGGCCGGAGCGAGATCCTGATCTTCCCTACCGCCCGACGCGGCGACCCGAACGACGACAGTTCGGTAGCGAACGACTTCTGGGTGTGGGACCTGCGGGCCGCGGACGGTCGGCTGGCGCCGCTCGGCCCGGTCGCCGGCAACGAATGGGCCACCGTCGGCGACCTGTCCGGATCCAACATCCCGGTCGGCGCCGTGCTGACGGCCGACGTCGACGGCGACGGACGCCACGAGGTGGTTGCGTTCCCGTTCTCGACCGCCGAGGGTACCGGCGGCCAACTCTGGGTGGCGGACTACCTTCCCGGTGGGCAGGCTGACCCCGCCGTCGGCGGTGGCTGGGTCTTGCTGCCCGGCATCGACCTGTCGGCCGAGGGCTCCCGCCCGGCGTTCGCGGCAGCGGGCGACTTCGACGGCGACGGCCGGGACGAACTGTTGATCTTCGGTAAGGGTCGGAGCTGGGGGCGGAAGTTCGATCCGACGACCCGCGCCTGGACGGTTCTGCCGGCACTCCCAGACAACGGCCCGCTGGCGAGCGTCGGGCTGACGGTGACCGGACAGTTCACCGACGCGCCGGGCACACAGGTCATCGCCGTCCCAGGCACGGTCAGCGCACCGGAGCCCGCCCCGGTCGCCTACACCTGGGGGACGCAGGAGCCGGCGTACGGCGTGACCCGCCGATACGAGTTCGCCGCCGCCGGCCCGGCACTGACGCTGCTCCAGTTCACCCCGGCTGCGGAGTTCGTGGCGAAACCGGCCTGCACCGTTGCCCCGCTGATCCCGGCCCACGGCGGTGGCGGGGTCGCCTGGCGGCTCGATGACACCGCCGACCTCCGGCTACGCCGCCGCACGACGGCTGTGGCCTTCGACCGCAACGGTGACGAACGCGTCGGCATGCGGGTCTACTTGTGGGAGGCCTTCTACGACCTGCCGCTGGCGATCGCCCTGGCGTTGCAGGAAGCCCACGACTACGAGCACGCCCTCGACTGGTTCCGGCTGGTCTACGACTACCGCCAGTCCCGCGCGGACCGGAAGGTCTTCTACGGCCTGGTACTCGACGAGCAGGGCATCAACGAAGAGGCATCCGCAGATCCCGCCGGATACGCACGCAAGCTCCTCGACTGGGTCCGCGACCCGCGCGACCCGCACGCCACCGCGGCGACCCGGCCGCACACCTACACCCGCGGGACGTTGCAGCTCCTCATCCGCTGCCTGCTCGACTACGCTGACGCCGAGTTCACCCGCGACACCGCCGAGTCCCTCGAACGCGCCCGGGTGCTCTACGACACCGCCCACGACCTGCTCGCCGAGCCCGTCCTGCGGCAGCGGCTCGGCGGCTGTGAGGACACCGGCGGAACAGCCCTCGGGAACGTCGTCCAGCCACCGGTCTCGTTGGGCGCGGCGTTCCGTCGCGTCGGCGACGACCGCAACAGCAGCCAGCTGTCCGTCCTCGCGTCCCCCGGCGTCGCCGCTGTGCTCACCCGGCTGGCCGCGGCGGCCGATCTGCCCCCGCTCCCGCACGCCCTCGCCGCGCCGGCGCCGGCCTTCTGCGTCAGCCCGAACCCGATCCTCGCCGCGTTGCGACTGCACGCCGAGCTCAACCTTTTCAAGATCCAAAATGGTCGGAACATCGCCGGGCTGCGGCGCACCGTCGACGCCTACGCGGCGCCGACCGACCAGACATCCGGCCTGCCGATGATCGGCGCGGACGGCGAGCTGGTGCTGCCAGGCCTGCGCGCCGCCGGGCCCACCCCGTACCGGTACCAGACGCTGGTCGAGCAGGCCCGAGCGCTGGCCGGACAGGCCCGTGACGCCGAGGCGATGATGCTCGCCGCGCTTGAAAAGCGCGATGCCGAGGCGCTGAACCTGCTCCGCGCCCGCCAGGAGGTCCGGGTCGCCCGCGCCGGCCTGCGGCTACAGGACCTGCGCGTCAACCAGGCCGAGGACAGGGTCACCCTCGCCCAGCTCCAGCAGCAGCGCGCCGCCTTCGAGGAGGAGCACTACCGCGATCTGCTGTCCGCCGGCCAACTTGAGTATGAGAAGGAGGCTCTCGGATGGCTCGAGGCCGCCTCGCGCTGGCAGATGGCCGCCGCTCTTGTGCATCAGTCGCTTGCGATAGCGCGCGGCCTCCGGGCGTCGGCGTACTACTACTGGAGGCTCTACCCGCAGGCCACCGACATGACTCTCGCGGCAACTGAGGACACGGCTGACGCCCTTTCCGGATTCGCGTCCAACGCGTCCACGTGGTCGCAGTGGAACAGCATGCAGGCGGGCTTCGCCCGTACCCGGCAGGACTGGACGTTCCGGCAGCAGATCGCCCGGTATGAGGGGAACATCGCCGGGCAGCAGGTCACGATCGAGACCGACGGGGTCCGGGTCGCCGAGCAGGAGCGGGCGGTCAGCGAGCTACAGGCCGACAACGCCGAACAGCTCCTGGAGTTCCAGCAGTCCAAGTTCACCAACGTCGAGCTGTACGACTGGATGTCCGGCGTGCTGGAACGCACCTACCGGTGGTTCCTCCAGCAGGCCACCTCGCTGGCCCAGCTCGCAGCTCAGCAGCTCGCCTTCGAACGGCAGGAGGGCCAGCCGCCGGCGATCCAGGCCGACTACTGGGAACCGCCGCCGCAGGGGTTCGCGGCGCTCACGGGGGAGGGCACCGGCCCGGACCGCCGCGGGCTGACCGGCGCGGCCCGGCTCCTCCAGGACATCGCCGACCTCGAGCAGTACGCGTTCCAGACCAACCAGCGAAAGCTGCAGCTCACCAGGACCCTCTCACTCGCACAACTCGACCCGCTGGAACTCGCCCGGCTGCGCACCGACGGGATCATGACGTTCGCCACGCCGATGCGCCTGTTCGACCAGGACTTCCCCGGTCACCACCTACGCCTGATCCGCCGGGTCGCGGTCTCGGTCGTCGCGCTGATCCCGCCGTCCGAAGGTATCCACGCCACCCTGTCGTCCACCGGCGTCTCCCGGGTCGTCGTCGGCCCGGAGGTCTTTCAGACAATCGTGCTACGCCGTCCGCCCGAGTCGGTGGCACTCACCGCGCCGATGAACGCCACCGGAACGTTCACCTTCGAGCAGCCGACCGGGATGCGTGACCCGTTCGAGGGTCTCGGAGTCGACACGACCTGGGAACTGCGCCTGCCGAAGGCGTCGAACCTGTTCGACTTCGCCACGATCGCGGACGTCCTCCTCACGGTCGACTACACCGCGTTGGACAGCGTCGACTATCGGTCCCAGGTGGTGCGTGAACTTGACCGGACACGAGATGGCGAACGCGGGTTCAGCCTCCGCCAGGAGTTCCCCGACGCCTGGTGGGACCTCACCAACCCGGAGGCCGTCGACACTCCGATGCGGGTCTCGTTCACCACCCGCCGCGCCGACTTCCCGCCCAATCTCGACGAGCTCGTCGTCGAGCACGTCGCGGTCAGCCTCATCACCGAATCCGCGCCACCGGCACCCCTGTCGACGGTGACCCTGCGCTACACCGAAGCCGGCACGAGCGCGCACCTCGGCGGCCCGGGAGCACTTGTCGACCGGCTGGTGAGCACCCGCCGGGCCAACGGCGGCCCATGGCTGTCCATCACCGGCAAATCCCCTCTCGGCCGCTGGGAACTCGGCCTTCCCGACACCGAGGACGTCCGCGCCTGGCTGGCCGCGGGCCAGCTCATCGACATCCTCCTGGTCGTCAGCTACCGCGCCCAAACCCCGGCCTGGCCGGCGTGACCTGAGTTCTCCGGACCACCGGAGACGCCGACGTGTGACAAATCCTATCCGGGAGAGCGATCGATGGGCCATTTCGAAATGACGCCGCGTTCCATGGTCGCTGTCCTGGCGGCGGCCGCGCTGTGTGTGTCAGCGTGCGGTAGCAACGGTAAGCCCGGCCCGAAGGCATCGGCCACAAGGACCCCGGCGACGCCCTCCGTCACCGCGTCGGCAGCCTTTACCAGCTGCGAGTCCCTCGACGCCCTCACCACCGGGACGACAATCAAGATTGCACCGCCGCCGAAAAACAGCTTCCAACCGCCACTCATGGACATCGCCGCCCACCCGTTCACCTTGACCAACGGAACGACGACCAGCGCCGGTGAGGCGAGGACGGAGAACGGCGGCAAGGCCGGTGGATCCAACGTCGAGATACGAGTTAATAATCTTCTGTTGTCCATCGCCGTCGGGCAGGCGATGCAAGCCGTCCAGATCTCCTTCGGCGAATACGGCGGCAATCTGAACCTCCGCATCAACAACACCCTGCAGAATTTCGACAACTTTTCCGCAATGAACGGCAAAACGGTTGGCGGCGTGACGATTCAGGTGCCGAGCGGCGGATTTGGCAACGACAAAGGAGTCCTGCGGCTCATCGGAACGATAAACGATCTTGCTGTCGGCGGTCAGGAACTGTGGATCGACAACATCTGCTTCGACAAGTAAATCGTTGGAAGCGGGGCCTGCCTCGGCCGGGGCGACGAGGAGCCTCAGTGGCCCCGGCGCCGTTCCCGACACCAGATTCGATATCCCCTTTCGATGTCCCTGGCGAGCGCGTAGCCGGAAATAGCGACCGTCGCAGTCCAGTTCGCAGCACACCGTGGCCGGTTAGAATCCGTAATGAAATAACCTATTCAGAAAGTGGGGAGATCGTGTAGTTCCACTCCCCATGAAAAGAATCCCGTTGAATGGGGATCGCCTCTCGCTGCTCTTTCGTAATCTTGATCTTGGTTGGATAGTCTGCAGGGTCGAGTTCACATCGGACCGTCAGACCGCTCTCCGTGGTCGTGTTCGAGATGAGGTTGACGACCACCTCATAGGAGGTGAGTGGTCTTCCACGCCAGTTAATGCTGATCCGGGAGAACAGCCTATGCTCGATCTTGTTCCATTTCGAGGTGCCCGGCGGGAGATGAAAGACCGTGATCTCAAGTCCAGTCTCAGCGGCAAACTT